>JAOTTP010000147.1 GCA_029864405.1 Nitrospirota bacterium | reverse complement strand
GGAACATTTCCTTCACTGGGTCGTAGAACTGCTCGACCGCCCGGATCGTGACCAGCCCTGCCGCATTCAGCTTGCGATAAATGTCCTGCGACAACGCGGTGTTCTCGGGCGAGTGCGTCGAATGCCAGTTGTCAAAAGAAATGTGGAAGCCCCGAAAGTACTTCGGACGTTCCGCAGCAATTCGCCCGATCAGCGCCTCTGGTGCGATACCCTCCGCCTCGGCCTTGAGCATGATCGGCGCGCCGTGGGCGTCGTCCGCGCCGACGAAATGCACCGAGTGCCCTTGCATGCGCTGGAATCGCACCCAGATGTCGGCCTGGATGTATTCCATGATGTGGCCGATGTGAAACGAACCGTTCGCGTAAGGCAGCGCGGTTGTAACGAAGAGCCTGCGGGAGGACATTGGCGCGGACGTGAAAAGAGTGCGGATTCTAGCAAAGCGGCTAGAACCCCCATGTCTATGGCGCGCTGAATTCGGTACACTTAACGGCTTTTCTTCACGCCCCAGCGGGCACCGCACATGGCCCTCACCGAAGCGCAGACTCAGAACATTCTCAAGACGCTCGTCGATCCCAACACGGGAAAGGACTTCGTCACGACGCGTGCGGTCAAGAATCTCAAGGTGGCGAGCGACCAGGTGTCGCTCGAGATTGAGCTTGGCTACCCCGGCAAGAGCCAGTTCGGCCCGATCCGCAGGATGGTGACGCAGGCGTTGCGCGAGGCGGGCGCCGCCAAGGTGAGCGTCGACGTCCGCTCGAAGGTCGTCCCGCACGCGGTTCAGCGCGGCGTGAAGCTGATTCCGGGCATTAAGAACATCATTGCGGTTGCCTCGGGCAAAGGCGGCGTGGGCAAATCGACGACCGCGGTCAATCTCGCGCTCGCGCTGGCCGCCGAGGGCGCCTCGGTAGGCATGCTCGATGCCGATATTTACGGGCCCTCTCAGCCGACGATGCTTGGCATCGTGGGGCGGCCCGAATCGAAAGACGGTAAGAGCCTCGAGCCCATGGAGGGGCATGGCGTTCAGGCGATTTCGATCGGTTTTTTGATCGACACCGACACGCCGATGGTTTGGCGCGGTCCGATGGTCACGCAGGCGTTGGAGCAGTTGCTGCGTGACACGCGCTGGCGCGACCTCGACTATTTGGTCGTCGATCTGCCGCCCGGGACCGGCGATATTCAGCTCACACTGGCGCAGAAAGTACCGGTCACGGGCACGCTGATCGTGACCACGCCGCAGGACATCGCGCTGATCGACGCACGCAAAGGCCTCAAGATGTTTGAAAAGGTCGGAATTCCGATCCTCGGCGTAATCGAGAACATGGCGATCCACGTTTGCCCGCAGTGCGGCCACGAGAGCCACATTTTCGGTGCGGGCGGCGCGGACCGGATTTGCCAGGATTACGGCACCGAACTCCTGGGCCAACTCCCGCTCGACGCCAGCATCCGCGAGCATGCCGATTCGGGCCGCCCCACGGTGGTCGCGGACCCCGAAGGCGCAGTCGCCGAGATCTATCGGCGAATCGCGCGACGCTGCGCGGTAAAGATTGCCGAGACGCAGAAGGACATGACCGCGAAGTTTCCGAACATCGTCGTGCAGAACACATGACGATCAAATCGGACAAATGGATTCGACGCATGGTGCGTGCGCACGGCATGATCGAGCCATACGAGCCTGATCTGGTGCGCGAGGTCAACGGTTCACGTGTGGTTTCCTTTGGAACCTCGAGCTACGGCTACGACATACGCTGCTCT
>JAOTTP010000037.1 GCA_029864405.1 Nitrospirota bacterium | reverse complement strand
AGAGGCCAGATCCTGACCAAACACCGCCCCCCCGCAGATGACCCAGACCAGCCCCACAAGTCCGAGGCTCTTGCTCCATACCAGCATTCGGTTACCGATTCCCATTATTCACCATCCTGTTTAAGCCAACATCTTCAACCCGGCCATTACATGATCCTACCCAGTAAATTAGAATCCTGGCAAGCAAGGCACTACCGAATTCCCAAACCACAGCATTCAATCCATGGATGCTCCTAAAACTCCTTCACATGCAAGCGCTTCATTTTTTGTAACACCTTAGAGGTCGGCTAAAAAAACTGCTTGTCATCCCCGCCGGTCGTCAGCGGGGATCCATCCAAAAGAAACCAAGATGGATTCCCGATGAATAATGTCGGGAATGACCAGTCCAGAAATGATGGGATACCTTGCATTTTCACTGTCTAAGAGGTCAGAACACAGCCTGTACAATCATTCTACGACGATCACCGATGATGGCTCTTGCCGCATCTCCATGCCAAGGCCGGAGCCTTCCCAGGGCTGCAAGACAGGGCCCTCATATTCATACCCTCCTTGAATTGGGTCACCAGACAACAGCAGCGGCATATCAAGATCTAAAAATTCAAATCCTCCCAAGCCCAACACCAGGCTCCAGGAACAGCCCATTGCCACACGGCTTTCTACCATGCCACCAATCATGAGTCCGAGTCCTGAAGCGCGCGCCAACCCGGCAATATCCATGGACTCCACCACCCCACACTTCGTAATCTTCAGATTCAACACATCCACCGCATTCCGTTCAATCAATCGTCGGGCATCTTCTACGGATCGAACCGACTCATCGGCGGCAAGAGGAATCGTTCCTCTCCGTCGCAAGGCCACGAATCCCTCCACATCCTCCCGTGCAACCGGTTGTTCGAATAACAGCACAGGAAGATGAAATCGCTCTATTGCTCTCATACACTCACGCGCCTGGTCGAATGAAAAGCCTTGATTGGCGTCAAGGACAAACGTCGTATGGGGACATGCCGCACACACCGCCTCAATCCGCCGGATATCCTCATCCACCTCCAGCCCGACTTTCATTTTAAATATCCGAAACCCACGGGCATACCATGCTCGGGCTGTCTCAACAACTTGGTCGAGTGGTCCAATAGGCAAGGTGACATCGGTTTCCCGTCGCCGCACATCAGCCCCTCCCCACAGTCCCCACAATGGAATACCCATTCCCCGACACAACGCATCAAGCAGGGCCGTTTCAATTCCACATCGCACAGCAGGAGTCTGCCCGGCGACCTCACGAAGTCGCTGGGCTAATTTTCTGAAATGAATCGCAGATTGTCCAAGACATTCCTTGGCTGCGAGAGGAAAGACTCGAAGACAACCCGCCTGATCTTCCCCTGAAATATCAGGAAATGGGGCCATTTCCCCAAAACCGTAAGTGCCGTTTCGAAGCGTCACACGGACAAACACATTGTGAGCCACAGCCATGGCTCCTGTCGCCACCACAAAAGGCGCAAGGAGCGGCAAGGCGATCGGCCACGCTTCAACTTTGGTAATACAAAAAGGATTACGCACAGGCATGACTGGAGAGAGAAAGTGCAGAAGAGAAAGCGAAACGCTTGATTACGAGTTGCCGCATCTCGTGGTCAGCCATACCGATCATTGTCCCACGGAAGCGCGGTATTGGAATACCCGCGCACTTCCCAAAACCCCTTTTGGTCACGGTCGGAAAACGTAATTTTTTTGACCCACTTTGCTCCTTTCCATCCGTAGCGTTTGGGAATAATCACGCGTACCGGTCCACCATGATCTCTGGTCAATGGCCTCTCATTCCAATGGGTGGCCAGAAGCACATCATCATCGTTGCAAACGTTAAGAGTCACATTGGTCGTGTACTCATCAAACGCTTCGAATAACACAAACTTCGCCTCGGGCAAGGGACGAACCAATTCCAACAGATGCTGAAATTTCACACCTCTCCACTCATTATCCAACATGCTCCAGGACGTAACACAGTGAAAGTCAGCGGTCAGCTGCACCTGAGGCTGCCGTTGAAATGCCTCCCAATCCCAGGTCAACGGATTGGCCACGCACCCATCAATACTTAAGGCCCATTCAGCTAGCACGATCTCCGGCTTACAGCCTAAATCAAGAACCGGAAAATTATTCACCACATGTTGGCCGGGCGGAACACGCTCATCTTGGGGTTCATCTACTTCTCGACAGGAGAACTCCCGCCGATGCTGAGCAACCTGTTGTTTCGCTTTCACCTTCCGTTCATTGGGTTCCATTTTTGGCCTTTCCTCCTCCGGTCCAGGAGAGAAGTCTTAAGGATACTAAACATTCTTCTCGTGATCGAACACTTATGGCAGAGTACTGATCTGAGTATTATATCGAGGTTGCCAGACCAGGAATAGTCAAAGAAGCAGAACCAGGCTCCACTGAACCCTCCGGGTTCTCTATCCTTCACCATTCTGTATCCTGGGTGGTCTTTGTGCCTACCCAGTCATCCCTTTCATAGAGCAGCAGAATAATTCCTGATCACATAGCCAAGCTGAAATTTTTCTGATAAATTGTCATATTCATTCACCAACAGTCTGGAAGCGAACGGTTGTTTCCCCTCTGATTCTAAACCGCCCCCTTTTCCAGCCAACTGTTATATCAACAATAATTTTTGCGGAGGATCAGTCTCATGGCACTGCATGTATTGGCTCGGGTTGTCTGTTGCTCCTTGCTTGTTGCCTCAGCGATGCCCACATCTGCGCAGGCGGAATTACAAGAGGGAATGTCACCCATGACCGTTTCTGAAGGAAAGTCCATCTCAATGGAGTACACGTTGACGTTGGAAAACAAAGAGGTGCTCGACACCAACGTAGGGGGAGAACCTCTGACATTTACTCAGGGATCCCACCAAATTATTCCTGGACTGGAAACCGCCCTGGACGGAATGAAGGCGGGAGACAGCAAACAGGTGACCGTCGCCCCGGAACAGGGGTATGGGGAAGTCAATCCTCAGGCAATTCAAGAAGTTCCCATTGACCAAATTCCACCCGATGCCCGAAAGGTCGGGGTGCAATTACAAGGAAAAGATGGCCAAGGCCGAATGGTGCACCCGACAGTGACGGAAATCAAAGAACAAGTGGTGGTATTAGACTTCAATCACCCCTTAGCGGGAAAGACACTGTACTTTGACGTCAAGGTACTAGATATCAAAGCCGCCAGCACACCGGAACCATAGACATGGCATCCGTAGGAGAACCTCGCCCTAGGGCGAGGTTCTCCTCATAAGTACCACTCAAGGGATAAAGAGCTCTCAAAATCCATCTCGCCCCCCCATCCGTTAAAATAAACGGGCTTCTTAAATTTCTTTCAAATGCATAGCTGCCGATTGTGCGTGTGTTGTCACCACATCTGCATGACCGGCTTTGCTATGAGTAATGGCCTCCCCTAATTCGTCGATAGCCGCATCAAGGTGAGGATTATTCATGTCTTTTTCCGCGGCCTGCGCATGTTGCAGGGCAACTTCAGCATGAGTCACGACCGCATCGGCATGTCCCATATTGCCGTGTTCCACCGCTTCCTGCGCATGCGTCACTGCTTCGTTCACATGTGACTTTCCACTCCCGGTCGAATAGGAAGCACAACCCGCCATGAGTCCCATGCACAACAAGCCAACACAGAACCCAGTGATCCAAGTTGATACACGCATCATCACAACCCCTACTTAATAAAGTAAATTAAGATCCTTTACCATTTCCTGTTTTTTAAAAAGGCGTGTCCTCGTCCCCATCCTTACAGGAACCGGGAAACGGACTCAAACCGAATGACCGGTTATTCGGCATGAAGGGCCTCGACCGGGTCAATCCGGATCGCTCGTCGAGCAGGGGCCACTCCGGACAGCAGGCCTGTACCAGTGGCCACCAATAGGCTGATGAGGAGGTATTGTTCATCGATATAGACCGGCAGGCCCGGAAGCACCATCGTTAACAACAGGGAGCCCGTGACTCCCAAGGCAACGCCAAGCCCTCCTCCAAGCATCGCGAGAATCATGGATTCGAACAAAAAGATTAAAAAAATTTGACGGGGTCTGGCTCCGATGGCACGCAACAAGCCTATTTCTGAATAGCGCTCTCCCACGGAAATCCACATCATGGTCAAAATCCCAATGGCTCCCACGATGAGCGAAATCCCCGCAATTCCTGCCGCGGACAAGGTCACCACCCGCATGACATCATCCAACACCTCCAACATGGCGGTCTGCGTGGTAATCGTAAAGTCTTCCGTTCCACGATGACGGTCGGTGAGTAACCGCCGGATTTCTTCCACCACCCGGTCCACCACCTGGGCAGACACATAGGCCACATCAATTTCCATCACCTCGTCGAGATTAAACATCTTCATGGCATTCGCCACCGGAATATACACTGAATCATCAAGATCGAAACCTAACACTTGCCCTTTGACCTCCATGACTCCCACGACACGAAAGCGATACCCCACAATCCTGACAACTTGCCCTAATGGATTCCGGTCGCCAAACAATTCACGTTTCACTTTAGGGCCAAGAACCACCACCGGCACCGCCCGATGCACATCCTCCGCCGGCAAAAACGAGCCTTGAGCCACAGCAAACCGCCACACGACAGGCATATCCGATGTGACACCAAAAATGTTAATACTGCGCCCAAGTCCCTCGGCTTCGACACGCCCCATCCCCATGGCCATAGGCACCACCGCTTCGACACCGGAAATCCGTTTCACCACTTCGGCGTCTTCCAATGTCAGCTTGTGCGTCGTGCCCCCTAACACACCGGGAACCCCGAACGTCTTAATTTTCCCTGGATTGATCGCCAGCAGATTCGTCCCGAACTGCGTAAACTGAGAAAGGATGTAATACCGGGTCCCCTCCCCGATCGACGTCAGCAGAATCACCGCGCCTACTCCAATCGCAATACCCAGGAGGGATAAGGCCGAACGCACCCGATGGGCCAACACCGCTCCGCCGGAAAAAACTAGAAGGTCACGAAGCGTCATCATTACCGCCGTTGCAAGGCTGCCATGGGATCAAGTTGAGCCGCGCGTCGGGCTGGTAAGACACCAAACAGCCCACCCAGCACTACGGACAGGAGGAATGCCGAACCGACCGCCCACCATGGCGCTTGGGCCGGAACGGCCGGATAGACCCACACCAGCAGTTTGACGGCTCCAAGTCCTGTCATAAGACCAACCAATCCGCCGAGTCCTGCTAACAAGACCGATTCCACTAAAAATACCCAGAGAATATGCCCGCGCGTCGCACCCAATGCGCGGAGTAATCCGATTTCTTGGGTTCGTTCGGAGACGGTCACCAGCATGACATTCATCACTCCGATTCCCGCGACCGACAACGAGATGCCCGCAATCGCCACTAACACCAGCGTGAAGGTTTGTAAAATCGACGAAAAGGTGGACACCACGGCTTGTTGCGTAATACAGGTGACATCTTCCTCATCATGCCGCTCGGTCAGAATCCTGATCGCCTCCACACAGGTCGCATCAAGGTCACGCGATGAGCGAACTTTGATCAGGATCCGGAACAGGGATGACCGGTTAAACATACGAAGGCCCGTGGCCACGGGCACAAGAACAACCTCATCCATTTGAACCGCGAGTTGTGTCCCGATTTCCTCGAGGACACCAATCACCCGCATTCGCCACTCTCCCACCCGCACCACCTGACCAACAGGCTGTTGGCCCGGAAACAGTTCCTGCGCGATAGTCTTGCCTAACACCACCACCGCACTTCCACGTTCCACATCGCCGGGCGGAAGCGTGTCCCCCAATGCCACCCGTAGTTCGCGGGCTTTCAGAAAATCCGGAGTACTCCCGATGACCGCCACCTGTCGGCTGCGTTCCCCATGACTCACCGTCTCGGTCGCCATGGAAATGGGCACAATCAGTTGCGCTGCACGAATCTCACGCTGCAACGCTAAAAAATCCTGTAACGTGAGATCATTGGCCACGCCGCCCATATGGGGAATGGCCCCGGTCGTTTCGGTTTTTCCCGGAAGAATGGACAGTAAATTACTGCCAATGGAGGTAAATTGGCCGATCACATACTGGCGGGCCCCCTCTCCCAACGCCGTGAGCATCACCACCGCCGCAATGCCTACCGCAACCCCCAAGACACACAACGAGGTGCGCAGGCGGTGTCCCGTCAAAGCAGCCCATGCAAAGCGCACAATCTCGGTCAGCATCGGGAGGTCTCGTCCTCGCTCGTCTTTCCCTGCGAAAACGGCATCGACGATACTGGAAATTCCGCACCGGTCAATCGCTTGACGATCTGCCCGTCAGCTAACACCAGAACCCGCTTTGCCCGCCGGGCCACATTGGGATCATGCGATACGACCAGAAGTGTCAACCCCTGACGATTGAGCAACTCCAAGAGTTCCATGACCTGTTGCCCCGAACTCGTATCCAAATTTCCGGTGGGCTCATCAGCTAACAACAATTTGGGATGCATGATAATCGCGCGAGCGATGACTGTTCGTTGACGTTGGCCGACCGACAGCTGGCTCGGACGGTGTTGCGCACGATCCGCCAATCCCACCGACTCAAGCGCATCAAGTGCCCTGGCCTGACGCTCCGCCGATGGCACACCGGCAAACACCATGGGCAAGGCGACATTCCCCAATGCGGTTAACCGGGGAAGAAGGTGAAAGGACTGGAAAATAAACCCGATATTATGTTGGCGGACATGGCTCAGGGCATGGTCATCCAACTGGCTGACGTCCTGTCCCTCCAGCACATATGCCCCGCTGCTGGGCCGGAGCAAACACCCGATAATGTTCAACAACGTGGATTTGCCGGAACCGGAAGGACCGACGATCGCCACATATTCTCCAGATTGGATCGTTTCGCTCGTATCCCTCAGCGCATAGATAGGCTGACCGCCGACTTCATACAACTTGGCAATGTGTTGAAGTTCAATCACTGAGGTTCAGAAGAGGAGCGCACGACCACAGGCACTCCATCAGCCAGGCCTTCCTGATCAAGAGAAGTCACTACCACATCACCTTCAGACAGGCCATCCACAATTTCCACAAAGTCCCAATTTTTCAACCCGATTTCTATTGGCCGCAACCGTAACACCTCATGTTCGACCATAAAAACATTTTGCCCTTCAACAAGGGCCGAAGTCGGAATACGTGGCACACCTTCTTTCACAGAAAGAATGACTTCCACATCGGCCGACGTGCCGGGAAGTAATGTGGCCGCAAACGACCGGTCATCCAGTTCAACCTCAATTTCCACGGTGCGGTTTTGCTCTTCAATATCTAAAACATATGCAGAGATACGGTGAACGTGTCCGCCATAGTGCTTTCCCGGAAATGGATCCAAGGTCACCCTCACGGGTTGTTCCTGACGAATTTTTGAGGAGTCGACCTCATCCATCGGAGCACTCACATACATTGATGTAGGATCAATAAGATCCAGAACCGGGGGGATGGGCAGGGCGGGTGGCGAGGGCGTGGTCCATTCTCCCACCTCAATATCCACTTCGGCCACCACGCCATCAAAGGGAGCCCTGAGCACCGTTTTCGCCAACGTGGCTTTGGCCTCGACGATCGCGGATCGGGCTTTCAAAATCTCGGCTTGTGACTGCTTACACGACACAGCAGTGATTTGGGCGACGCTTTCGATTTTATCCAGGAAATCGGTTGAGACCAGATCTTGATCTCGCAGCTGCTGATTACGCAGGTATTCTCGTTTGGCGCGTTCAGCCTCCAGGCAGACCCGCTCCCGACGAACTTGTGCCACCGCCAGCTCACGTTCGGCCATTTGGACTTCCGCACGTTGCGTGTCAGCATTCAAGCGGAGAAGAATATTCCCGGCATGTACTGTCTCCCCTTTTCGATGAGGAATATCCACTACCCGCCCGCCTATCTCCGGTGACAATTTAGCCCGTCGCCGAGCTGTCACAGTTCCCGCACGGGTATTTGTCACGGTTTCCTCCACCCGGCCGCGTTCCACCAGAACGGTGCTGACGGGAAGAGGCTTGGGAGCCCATACCCAGATTTTCAAGGCATACCCTGCCCCAATCAACGCCAATACCACAAAGAGCCGTATCCCCCATTTTTTCATAGAGGAAAGTGTAACACAGGCCTTCTCCAGGATCAGTCAAAAAACTCAATAACAACAATGAGGAACTAGCTGGAGGACAAGGAAAAGGAAGGGATAGGAGGATAGACAGGGACTATTCAAAAACAATGAAGCCCGGATCGGAATGATCCGGGCTTCAAAAAAAACCCGCTATGACTCTTTTTCAAATGATAAAAGAGAATGCGTCTGAGGCGTTAAGAAGCTAAGGTCGACGGTCGCGGTCGACGAACAACCGGTCGGTCATGCCTTGTTGGGCTCCCCGATCGAGGAGCGCCAAAGCCCCTACCCCCGGAATTTGGTCGAGGCCCACGTCTCTCTGGTGCACTGGCCGCCATCGGCTCCGGGCTTCCAGGGGCGCACGGAACCGCCTTCCCTAACAATTTTTCAATCATTCGTAAAGAACGATTATCCTCACCCGTCACAAAACTGGTGGCCCAACCTTTCGCATTCATGCGCGCCGTCCGACCGATACGATGGATATAATCCTCGGGCACATGGGGCAAATCATAATTGATCACGTGTTGAATATTGTCCACGTCCAGCCCTCTGGCCGCAATATCGGTCGCCACCAAAATCTCAAAACGTCCACGGCGAAAACCTTCCAGCGCCGCGCGTCGTTGAGGCAGCCGTCGGCCGGCATGCAACACCGCGACGCGACAACCGACCTTTTCCAAGGTTTCCCCGATCCGGTCAGCACGATGCTTGGTCCGGGTAAACACGAGGACCGACCCCTCCGTCTCCTTTAAAATAGACAGCAGAAGGGAAGTTTTGTTGGAATTGGCCGTGTGATGCACGGTATGCGTGACCCCTTCCGCCGGTTTGGCCGATTTCGACACCAGGGCTTTAAACGGATCGTTGAGAGACATCCGCGCCAAGTCAGCCAGATTATCCGGCAACGTCGCCGAGAAAAGTAAGGTTTGCCGGGTTTCCGGTAACGCCTCAATGATTTGATTAAGCTGAGGCGCAAACCCCATATCAAGCATCCGATCGGCTTCGTCCAGCACCACCATCTGAAGCTTGGCAAACGAGACCGTCCCCTGCCACATATGATCGAGCAGACGACCCGGCGTGGCCACGATGATATCGGGACGTTGCCGTAACCCTCGGACTTGCGCATGCATATCTGCACCACCCACCAAGGTGGTTGCAAAAATCCCGCGCACGCGCCCAAACTTATCAACGGTTTCTTGAATTTGAAAAGCCAATTCCCGGGTTGGCGCTAAGATCATCGCCCGTGGGTGGCCTTTAGGACCATCCGCCAATCGTTCAATGATGGGAATGACAAAGGCCGCGGTTTTTCCGGTGCCGGTCTGGGCACAACCCAACACATCCCGACCTTCCAAAGCCGGAGGGATGGCCTGGACTTGAATCGGAGTCGGTTCCGTTAAACCGAGCTTATTTAAGACCTGGACCAAGGCGGAAGACACACCAAGCGCACCAAACTGTGACAACGCAGTTGCAGACATAAAACTATTCCTTTTGTTACAAGGATCGTATGTACACGGGGGCAGAAAACCGAGTGAAGCAGAATCAGGTGGGAAAGTCCGCTCCGAGCAGGATCTGGTCGCGATACGATCGCGGGGCCCGAAGAATTTAGGATGTTCCCGTCGTCGGACCGAATCGACATGAACACAACATAGGTTACAGGACAATACAGATACTGTCAAATTCCGCTCATATATTGCATGGCCAAACAACCATCCGAATGCTACGATTCCCAACCCAAGAAACGGTTTAACGAAACATAGCAGGGCTTCATTCACTCGGAAAACATGAAGGAACTCATCCATGAGCACTATTTACGACATCACCTGCCGGAGCATTCAGGGGGATGAAGACACCCTTGCCAAAAATAAAGGCCAAGTCTTACTCATTGTCAACACCGCCTCTAAATGCGGGTTCACCCCTCAGTTCCAAGGACTGGAAGATCTCTATAAAAAATATCACGCACAGGGACTGGAAATCCTCGGATTTCCCTGCAACCAATTTGGAAGTCAGGACCCGGGAAAGGACGAAGAAATCCTCGGGTTCTGCCAGACCAACTATGGGGTGACTTTTCCCATGTTTGCCAAAATTGACGTCAATGGGCCTGATGCCCATCCCCTCTTCCAACACCTCAAAGCCGAAGCACCGGGAGTACTTGGATCAGAAGCCATCAAATGGAACTTCACGAAATTTCTCGTGGACCAAACCGGTGCGGTCAAAGAACGCTATGCGCCCACAACAAAACCCTCAGACCTTGAGTCAGCCATCACAGCACTCCTCAACGCCCAGACGAAGCGAGCATAAATCATGCGAGGCCTTTCCAGCTCATCCAACTCCCATTGACACCCCAGGGCTTACGCGCCAAGCAACAGCCAGTGCGCAACCCATTCCTTCCATCCCGGCCATTTGATATCATAGCCCCCCATGCTTGATATCTATACCATGATCCTTGCCGGTGGCCGCGGCGAACGGCTCCTCCCGCTCACCCAAGACCGCGCCAAACCTGCAGTGCCCTTTGGAGGCAAATACCGCATCATCGACGTGACCTTGAGCAATTGCCTCAATTCTGGGCTTCGCAAAATTGCCGTGCTCATTCAATATAAATCCCACTCGTTAGACCGCCACATCCGAAGAGGTTGGTCGATTTTCAACCCAGAGCTGGGCGAATTCATCTTTTCCATCCCACCGCAACAACGTATCAGCGCCGAGTGGTACCGGGGCACAGCCGACGCCGTCCATCAAAACCTATTTCTGCTGGAACAAGAACGCCCGAAGTTTTTATTGGTGCTGGCCGGAGATCACCTTTACAAAATGAACTATGCTGACATGCTCAGGTTCATGCAGGAGACGGAGGCGGATGCCGTCGTGGGCGCCCTTGAATGGCCAGTCAAAGAAGCACGGCAGTTCGGGGTCCTTGGGGTAGATACATCCAACCGTGTCACCCGGTTTGAAGAAAAGCCGGCCAACCCGTTTCACCTACCTGATGATCCAACGCATGCGTTTATTTCCATGGGCATATACCTTTTTCGCACAGATCAACTCTATGAGGAACTGCGAAAAGATTCCGGAATGGCCACGGCCCATGACTTTGGGAAAAATATCATTCCCAACATGATTCAGAACAACAAAAAAGTTTTCGCCTATAATTTTGAAGATGAAAACAAAAAACAAGTCAAGTACTGGCGGGACATTGGTACCCTGGACGCTTACTACGAAGCCAACATGGATCTCGTCGGGGTTGATCCCCACCTCAACCTCTATGATGAGGCCTGGCCCATCCGCACCTACCAAGGACAATTTCCTCCAGCCAAATTTGTCTTTGCCGATGAGGTCAAAGGAGGGCGCAGAGGCATGGCACTGGATTCCATCGTCTCCGGAGGCTGTATTATCTCCGGAAGCCTGGTGCAAAATTGTGTGCTCTCTCCAAACGTCCGCATCGAGCCTCATGCCGAAATCCGCGATTCGGTCATCATGGAAAATGTCAAAATCGGCGAGCGGTCCCGTATTCGCCGGGCCATCATCGATAAGGGCGTCGTCATTCCCCCCGAGACCATCATCGGGCACAATCCCGACCACGACCGCCAACGCTTTCCCGTCACCGAAGAGGGTGTGGCCGTCGTCACACCCGATTCACCCACAAAGTAATCGAGTTGTCGTAGAACGGGCGCATCACAAAAACGGACAACCCATTACGCCATAACCAACACCCCCAATCCACTCACAATCAAGCCAATCCCGGCAACCCATCCCACGCGAGCACTCCAGGCGCCAACCGGCAACACCTTTTCTAAAAAAACAAAGACCGTGATCGCCGCGATCCAGAGCACATTCATCACCCCACCCACAAACAACAACCCCATCAAGGCCCAACAGCACCCCAAACAAAATGCGCCATGATGAAGTCCTAAACGAAACGCGCCACAAACGCCCGGTCGCCAATGCTCTGCAATAAAATGGGCGGGTGCCCGGCAGTGATCCAAGCACACGGCCTTCCACGGCGTCAGCTGATACACACCTGCTACCATCAATAGGCCCCCCCCTAACACCTGACTTCTGGCCACCATCATCGACGAGAGCATGGCCGCTTCATGCAAGCCCCATTGCACGACTGTAGCAGCCACACTAAACACACTCCACAGAGCCAAATAACCGGCAACAAACGCCCCTGTTGGAGCCATGGGTGTACTCTGCCGCCCGGCCTTGCGCACCATGCCTGCATACAGCAACGTCATCGGGACGGCACTCGGCAACATCATCCCGACCATCATGACGGCCCACATCAGAAACACGAACACAAAGTCCACCGGCACCCACGGATGCAACGGCATGATCGCCCCAGGCACATCGGCATTCATCACAGGCATCGTAGCCCAGAGATACATCACATAGGTCCAGGCCAAAACAATCACTCCAATAAGGCCTGAGAGAATCACGATTCGATCCCGCTTGGGTAACGAAGGAAAGGAAGGACCAGGAGAGAGGCTCATAGAGATGGACTATAAGAACCCCTGAAAAATTCAGCAACTAACATGTGAAGAAGTTAAACACCCATGAGACCGGCACCTTGGCCGGATAAAACTTTCCGATTTTCACACTGAAACGGCATTCAATCCTGAAGGGTCTTAGGCGTGACAACATTTGGGACAGGCGAGAAGTGAAGACGACGTCGAAGAAAAGGACGAGCACGGTGAGAGTCAAGTAATTTGATCAGCCACAGGGGTCGTCGGGGCTCGCAGGGAAACCGGAAGCCTAAGCCGGCACGGAAATGATTTTGATTCCTTTCGCCGAAACACAAGACCTGTGATGAGCCACGCCGAAGGAAAATGACGGACGAAGAATTGATCCACAAGGATGGGCGCATCGTATAAAAATCAGGCTCTGATCACCCCATCTTGATTCATGTGAAGAATATTAAATTGTCCATAGCTATTAGACAGGTTTAACGTAATCCCGGCTTGAGCCTTGGTCGACCCATTACCCACTTCGGCCAGAGAATATTCAAATCCATTGGGCAAATCGATTCGTGCCCGCGACGGTTGTCCCGAGTGTGGATAGATAATGGGCCTCCCGGTAGACTCCACTAAACCCGGCACAGACACCTTCGCCTCCCGGGCATCCACATCAATAGACAACTCGATGGGCACAAACAACGTCTCCAGGACTTCAGACATCGTACTGTTATACACAAAGAAATGGGTGGCCCCGGGGGCCGTCGATTCCCCATGGAGAATTTTCCGGAGCGCTTCGCGCTGGTCAGCATCCGCCCGGTCATCGATCATCACTTGCTGTTTGCCGTTGCCCTCAGCTACCTCCCCGGGCCATTGCAACAGCATGATATAGTTCAAGCCATCCAACCGCGTGTCATTAAAATAGCCTTCATCAATCCGTCCGGCACCCATCGCTTCACAAAATCCATTGGTCGATTTCGCATGAAATTGACAGGGACAACCATACGCACAATTACAATTGGCATATCCCACACCGCGAAGCATCCATTGATCAGCCATTGCGCCCTCCTTTCGCCACCATCATAAAAAAAATTCCTCAGATTTTCCAGCCTTTTGCTATGCCGCCAGTCACCATTTCTAGCGCACTTCGAGCATTTCCCATTTCCCGCGGGTCATCTAATCAAAAAATACTCTCACCGTTTTCCCTTCCCCCAAAATCTCACAACTCCCCAACACACCATATATACTTTTTCTCACAGGTTCGCTACCATTCGCCTCCAAACGGCATAACAAAGAAGGCCGTACCACTTAACCACACAAGGAGCACACCCATGGGCAAAAGCCAAGACGCGCGCAAAGAAACAAAAAAGAAACCCGCCAAAACCCCTAAGGAAAAGCGAGCCGAAAAAAAAGGCAAAAAATAACTTCAGGCATTCCTTCCCAACAAGCCAAAGTCCCACCAGTTGACGAGGCGGTAGGCAACGCCCCCTCGTCAACTCTCACAAGAGTCTCTCCATTATCCCCCGAGCTACGCTTTGAGAACGATTTAGGGCATGCGCGTTAAAACATCCTAGTAAAGTGGCCGTGGGCCCCAAAGAATCAGCACCGCACCAACGAGACACAGACCGGCCCCGAGCAAATCCCAACGATCCGGTTGCATCTGCTCAACACCCCACAGCCAAAAAAGGGAGGCCGCAATATAGACACCGCCATACGCGGCATAGGCCCTCCCAGCAAATGTGGTCTCCGTTCGCGCCAACAACAGGGCAAACACAATCAGACTCACGGTGCCGGGCACCGTCCACCAACCCGACCGCCCAAGTCGTAACCAGGCCCAAAAGGCAAAGCACCCGCTAATTTCCGCCAGGGCGGCGCCGGCATACCAATACATGATATTCATATCCTCTCCTTATTCCGTGAAACCACCAGGCGCCTCTACCCTTGCTTCGGCTGAAGGGTATCCGGGTTATGGACGACAAACCCAAGCAAGGCGATAGCCGTCAACACCGCTCCACTTAGAAACGTGGCTGAGGGACCGAACTGATCCCAGAGGAATCCAGCCAGCACACTCGCGCAAAGGAGGGACACTCCGCTTACGAAACTGAACACACCAAATGCGCTTCCGCGAAGTTCAGGCGGTGAGGCGTCTGCAATGAGGGTGGCCAGGAGGCCTTGCGTGAGGCCCATATGGATGCCCCAGAACGCGACCCCAACCATCACCATCACCACATCGCTGGCAACAGCAAGAATCACATCAGCCAGGAATAAGACCAGACATCCGGTTACCAGGAGCGGGCGACGACTCATTCGATCGGCGAGCCAGCCGGCGGGATAGGCCGACACCGCATAGGTCACGCTCATCACAACCATCACCATCGGAATAAATGTCACCGATAACCCGGCATGTTCTGCCCGTAAGACCAGGAAGGCTTCGCTAAACCGGGCGAGGGTTAACAGTCCTCCCAGCAGAACAACCCACCAGTAGGCCGAACCAATGCTCTGCAGATCAACAAGCCGAATACCCGCCCGAGGCGCACCCACAGGACGTGTGGATGGAGGTTCCTGAACACCGACAATGAGCAGGAACACGGCCAGCACCGCTGGAATGACCGCAACCCACAACACAGACCGGATATCATTGGCCAGCAGAACCATCAACCCCATGGCCAGCAGGGGCCCGAGGAACGCACCGACGGTATCGAGCGATTGGCGAAGACCGTAACAGGTCCCGCGCAGGGTCGGCGGCGCCAACTCTCCAATGAGCGCGTCACGCGGAGCCCCACGTATGCCCTTTCCCACGCGGTCCAGGAACCGGGCAAGAAATACCGTTGTCAGACTGGAGGCCAACGGAAACAACGGCTTCGTGAACGCAGCCATGCCATATCCGATCACCGTCAGCAGCTTGCGTTTGCCCAAATAATCACTCAGCACGCCGGAGAACATCTTGGTCAATAAGGCTGTGGCTTCAGCAAATCCCTCAATGAGGCCCACCGACAACAGACTGGCCCCAAGCACCGTCACCATATAGACCGGAAGCAAGCTGTGAATCAGCTCTGAAGACATATCCATAAACAAACTCACCAAGCCCAGCGCCCAAATACTCCTTGGGATAACCGGTCGATTTGGGGGAGAAGGAGGGGGTGAGGATACAATGTCGAACATATCGCGTTATTGGGTGACCTGCTGCATACGGTGAACGTGTTAAGGAATCGTTGCCGCCTCATGACAATACGATGAGAGGAACGTGGTGAATCATACCTGCATCCGAGAGGTATTTCACCCGATCTCATTTCCGCCTGTTGTCAAGAAAGAATAGTTGTGAGCACACGCAGCCCCGCCCATTCCGCTATTGAAGAGAAGGCGCTTAATACACCGAGGGAAGCGTAGATTCTCGGGGAAGAGTTCCCGTTGCGTGGGGGATAACCAATTTCATGGGCCAATGCGTGATCGGTAAAAATTCGGACTTCAGTTAACGAACACGGTCAGATCCCATTGAAAAGTTGGACTCAACCGAACGAACCTGAGTCGGCAAACCCACAGTTGTAGGGCTTGCCCCTGCAGTAATTGGCAGGGGCGGGCACCCTCTTTGTGGTTGTGTCATCCCCACCGGTTGGTAGCATGGATCTATCCGAAAGGAAACCAAGATGGATTCCCGATGACCAATGTCGGTAATGACCAGAGCAGATAGATTCCCGATTAAAAATGTCTGGAATGACAAGGATTTTAGATCACGGGTTCCACGGAAAGAACAGAAACCGGGTGACTGGCGCAACAACTCCGCCGAAGTCATCGACCTGAAGATTATTGTAAGAAAGCCTGTGGATGAGTTTCTTTCTGAGCATGAATCGAGTAAGGACTGAAAAATCTCCAGTTCATCATGTTCATGCTCTACCCGTAGCGGAGTTTGAGGATAAAAATCCAACCAGCCAGAAACAGTGTCACCATATTGGCAATGACTAAAGGCCAATCATGATTGATCAATCCATACACGCTCCAGAGAATCAAGCCGGAGGTCAAGATCGAATACATACTCAGGGAAAGATCTTTGGTATGTTTCGTTTTCACAATTTGAATCGCCTGCGGAAGAAACGACGAGGTCGTGCATGCCCCCGCGATATACCCCATAACCGTGACCCAATCCATGTTGCCTCCAATGTTATTCTTCCGATTAACCAGTGCGGGTTTTCAAGAGAACCACCCTGCTAGGATTTCTCATAGATGAGTATACTGCACCCTTTGTCTTATTGGACGAAGGATGTTACGAGTTGTTGATTTGTAAAACCCTTGACCCTGCTGCGCTTTAGATCCTTTGTGATTCATGGGACAAGTTGAATCGCAGAATGAAAATGACGTATGTTGTGCGGAAATCTTACAAGAACAATCACACAAGAGGATTCTGCACGATATGTCCTTGCACGCCCATGCGGAAGCGCTGTATGCAGGCATTCGATCTTTACTGGGGGAGCATGACGCCAGCCAGGTGCAAGCCAAACTGGAGCATGAACTACGCCACGTAGTTCCGACGTGGAATCAGACAACACCGGACTGTCCAGGATGGTATTGGTTTAAACCGCAAGGCGTGAGCGAACCACGACTCTTGCACGTCAGTCACGGCCGGATTGATACCAAACTCATGGCTGATCTGGGTCCGCCGAATAATCTGGTGGATGTCCAGCGCGTCAAAGGCCAATGGGCGGGGCCCCTGCTTCCCCCAACGTAACCGGACCCTGTCGTTTCCCCTCCCCTTATTTTGTTCACAAAGAACATCGAAGGGGCAAACGACATCTGAAGGAGGTTCCTACCTGATCGTTTTAGTCAACGATTCCATATCGATGACGAAACGAAAACGCACGTCGCCCAGCAGGACCCGTTCATAGGCTTCGTTGATCTGTTTGATGGAAATGACTTCCACATCAGAAGTCATGCCATGTTCTCCGCAAAAATTCAGCATTTCCTGAGTCTCGCGAATCCCGCCAATCAGTGAACCCACCATACGACGACGACGCAAAATAAGCGGGAAAGCCCCAATGGAGATGGGCTCGCTCGGCGCACCGACAACAATGTACGTCCCATCAGTTTTGAGTAACTCGAGATAGGCATTGTAATCATGGGCGCCAGAAACCGTATCAATGATGAAATCAAACTGACGAGCCAAGCGCGTAAAGGTCCCTTCCTGTGAAGTCGCCGCAAAATCTGTCGCCCCCAGACGTTCAGCCTCTCTCCGCTTAAAGTCGGTGCGGCTAAAAACGGTGACCTCCGCCCCAAAGGCCTTTCCAAACTTCACAGCCATGTGGCCAAGCCCCCCAAGCCCCACCACACCAAGTCTATGCCCTTTCCCCACACCCCATTGTCGCAGGGGAGAGTACGTCGTAATTCCGGCACACAACAGCGGAGCGACACCTTCCGGCGCAAGAGATTGAGGAATCTTCAGCACATACTGTTCATTCACGACGATTTGGCTGGAGTACCCGCCATAGGTCGGTTGGCCCTTTTTGTCGAGACCGTTGTATGTGAGGATCATCCCCGCTTCACAATATTGCTCCAAGCCACGCGTGCATGACAGACAGGCGCGACACGAGTCGACAAAACACCCCACCCCGACCGTCTCACCTTCACAAACTTTTTTGACGTCAGCCCCCACTTTCCTCACGGTGCCAACAATTTCATGGCCTGGGACCATGGGGAAAATTGATCCACCCCATTCGTCACGCGCCTGATGAATATCAGAGTGGCAGACCCCGCAATAGTCGATCTTGATCAGGACGTCGTTCAACCCGACCGGTCGCCGGTCAAAGCTGAACGGTTCGAGTGTGGCCCCCGCTTGCAACGCGGCGTAGCCTGTAGTTGCTCCCATGGGTGTGCGCTCCTTATTGGTTAAATCGATCCTGCTGGAGGTTTGGAGCCTTAGGATTGCTGACCGCGCATTCGTGGACGATCCCTGACGGAAATCATTCGCATCAGATCCCTGACGGACACAATTCCCACAATGGCCCGGTTTTCAGTAATTGGTAAATGTCGAATATTTTTTTCAGCCATGAGATCGCTGGCATCATGAACCGTCCGGTTGATATCAATATCGATTAACGTTTGCGTCATCACGGAACCTACCCGGACCTGAGTGGGATCCTGATTGTGGGCCATACCCTTTTGGATCAGATCGCGCTCGGTGACAATCCCCACCATTTCGCCAGCCTGGGTCACCATGAGAGCACCTATCCGCTTATCGGCCATACGCTTGGCCACTGTCAGCAGTGTGGCTTCCCGATCGATGGTTTCAATATCCCGCCGCATCAGCACGCTCAGTGGCCGGTACACATCATCAAGATCACGAATCGGCCCCTTCTCAGCATAGACAAAATGTTTCACGAGGTCACGGACGGAAAGCAACCCAACGATCTTCTCCCCTTCCGACACACAGAGATGTCGGATGCTGTGCTGCTCCATAAAATGGCTCGCATCGAGCATCATCCGATCGGACGGAATGGAGAGTAACGGGCTTGCCATAATCTGCCCCACGGTCGTCCCCGCCGCACTCAGACCTTTGGCCATCACCTGGCGAATGCAATCTGTTTCTGAAATGAGCCCGATAATGCTTGAGTCTTGAGTCCCCCCCCCCGACGGGTGAATGACAAGACACCCGATACGTCGCGCGGCCATGAGACTGGCCGCATTCACCACGCAGGTGTCTTCGCTCACGCCTTCAAGATCGCGCTGCATACAGTGCCCAATAGTTTCCCGAAAATCGACGGTCATAATCTTTCCTTCTTCATCAAGAGGTGAATGTCGTCCCGGCCTCTCATTCCGATTCGATCGTAGCCTCTGACCTAGACCGAGATCCAGTCCATCCGACAACCCGATTAGGTACGTTCCTGGTCCTGAATGAATTGCCGCGCATTGGTCAGTTCGTCGTACAGGCACAGTTGATTCTTCACCAACAGATGCTCAATAGCGGCAATCCGGAACATCACTTCGGGGAGCATGATATCGAGCCGCTCGTTGAGAGCCTCAAGCATTTTGGCCGTCACTCCTGGGGCCCGAGAAGTACGGGCGCGTTGGGGCTGTGTAGTTTTCCTGGTCGCTGTCCCCTTTTTGCGAGAGGCTGTTCCTTTTTGGGGAGAAGTTGGCCCCTTTTGGGAAGAGGCTGTCGCTTTTTTGGGAGAGGGAGTCCGTTTTTTGTTGGGAGAAGGAGTCCGTTTTTTGGATGCTTGACGTATCGACTTCTTTTTTAAGGCCATACTATCCTCCAATTGACCAACGATGAATCTTGACTCGAACACTCGGTCCCAGTGCCCCGATGTCTGTGGTTAATAAATATGCTGGACAACTATACACCACTCAGTGCGAATTTTCCGAGTACTCTTTTATCCCGACATGGCAAATAAGAGAAGCACAGCGCCCAGTGAGAACGTCGTTCGATTTCTCGCTCCCAGGCTTCATGGTAGGGCTGAAAAGCAAAATAAGGATTATGCCTGTGGATAGACGTGAAGCCCCCCTGAGAAGAAAGTCGTGACCGGCACTCTCGGCACTTCAGCATTCTCAACCTATGCTCCCTCGTGAGCCTACCGGAAATACGGGGCTTTCCCGTTGAACGAGACAGATCCCGGTCTTCTGGAAGACGTTTCTTTGTTCTTGGTAGAGTGCGGAAGAGCTTTTTCGTTGAATCCTTCATCTCTCGCGAGGAGTGGCTGAATGAAATATGTCCATCTTGGTCGATCCGGGTTGAAAGTCAGTCGGTTGTGTCTGGGCACGATGAATTTTGGGCCGTTGGCGTCGGAGCCCGAGAGTTTTGCCATGATGGATCGGGCCTTGGAACTGGGCATCAATTTTTTTGATACCGCAGACGTCTATGGCTGGGAAGTGGGAGAAGGGATTACGGAGAAGATTCTCGGGCGTTGGTTCGCCCAAGGAGGCGGCCGGCGGGACAAAGTGGTTCTGGGCACCAAAGTTTTTGGTCGCATGGGAGAATGGCCGAATCAATCCCGTCTCTCCGCGTTACATATCAAGCGCGCATGCGAAGACAGCCTCCGCCGGTTACAGATCGATTACATCGACCTGTATCAAATGCACCATGTTGACCGGCAAGCTCCATGGGAGGAAATCTGGCAAGCCATGGAACAACTCATGCGCGAGGGAAAAATCTTATACGTCGGGAGCAGCAACTTTGCCGGATGGCATCTGGCCCAAGCCCAGGAAATGGCCAAGCACCGAAATGTCCTAGGCCTGGTGGCCGAGCAAAGTTTGTACAATCTGAATGACCGCATGATCGAGCTTGAAGTCATTCCTGCATGTGAAGCATACGGCATCGGCTTGATTCCATGGAGTCCGGTCGCGCGCGGCCTGCTGGCAGGGTCCATCCAAACAGCCACCACCGGACGGCGCGCCGATGAAGATCTGCAAAAAGATGTGGAGAAATATCGGCCACGACTGGAAGCCTACGAAACGCTCTGCCGGGAATTAGGCGAAGCCCCTGCGCATGTCGCGATGGCATGGCTCCTTCATCAACCCGCGGTCACGGCACCCATCATTGGACCCCGAACCATGGACCAACTGAATGGGACCATGCGCACACTCGAATTAACACTCTCCAAAGATTTCCTGAACAAACTGGATACCATCTTCCCGGGGCCCGGCGGTCCAGCTCCTGAAGCCTATGCCTGGTGATCGTCCCCTTGATCGGATCAGGCATTTTGCTATTTCCGACTTCTTGGACTCGTTCGAGTGTTTCTCTCCCCTCATCCGCTCTCCTTTCATTTCTTTTCTCAATTCATGGAGAAGGACGACCAGTGGTCTGCCATGAGAGAAGAACGCCTCGTCTCTCTGCCAAAAAAGAAACGAGGCCATGGGCGTTTCCTCATGTCTTCCCAAAAGAGGGTGTCAATTTTTTATAAATTGTGCACAAATGGATAAATCATTTACAAAATTTTGACAGTTGTGCCCTGCCAAATTCTGCCCCATCCCACTCCTAATTCCTTACAACTCAATAGGTTGTCTTCACCCGATTGAGGACAAACCATCCACTTCATCGTTGGCATACCAGTTGCTCTAACCAACCTATAGGGATTTCACACAAAGCAAGGTGAAGCCGGGCATAAGGCCTCAAGCCAGGGAGGGAGCCATGAAAGCGACAATCCCCATTCAAGCGTTCGTCATCGGATTAGCCCTTGTTCTGCTTGGAGGTAAAATGGTCAAAGCCGAAATGCCGCCACCCGAACCCGATGAGACCTACTTGGTCGACGAAGACATCAATATTGTGACCGGCCTGTACACACGAGAATATTCCCTCCGACAAGATGGAGTCGTGGATTACAAAGCCGCCCGGCAAATCCTCATTTCCGAATATAATGAGCACTGGAATTCGGTCGTCGAAACCAAAGAATGGCCATTATTCTACTGGCATGATGCAAAGCGAGATGGGCATTGGGTCATGTATGTGGACCGACAGGTAGAAGGATGCGCGTGCGATATCGTCCCCTACGAAGTGAAGACGGAAGACGCGATCGCACAGAACGATCCTTTTTAAATATACATTCGCACTCGTAAACCGTTACTCGACCCAACAAAATCTCACGCTCCACAGGCCCAGGTGCCACGCTCCCTAGCCTACGCCTGGGAATCAACACGTTCCCTGCTTTCCTGCACACCAAAAAAAAGAATCGGTCTGAAGCCTGTTGACCGGTGAACGTGTCCGCCTTTGGAAGGGAGTACACTCTCAGTCCGGTTTCTTGCTAATCTATAAAAAGATTCTTCATACAATTCGAGCAGGGTTTCAACGAAAGGAGACATTCATGGCGCACTCATTAGACCAGCTACAGAAAATTGCCGATGATCTTAAACGTCAACGTGACGAACTTCAGGTCAAACTGCACCTGGCCAAAGCGGAAGCACGTGATGAATGGGCGAAACTTGAAACCCGGTGGGAAGACGTCAAGACCAAGATGGAAGCGGTCCGCAAGGAAGCCAGCCACACAACCGAGTCCGTTGGCAGCGGGCTGAGCCTGGTGCTGGACGAACTCAAAAAAGGGTACGACAACATTCGCAAGGCATTGTAATCTGAGCCCCTGTCGATTCATCTTCTTTGTCTGATCCGGGTACCGATGAGACACGGTAAGGTCATACAAATTGCCGGAGGGTAAACCGCAACCTCCCTAAACGCTCATCGGAACATGCAGGATGACCCGCGCCGAATTCACCAAACTGATCGACCATACCGCGTTAAAACCGGAGACCACGAAAGACGAGATACGACGGGTCTGTGAAGAGGCCTGTACGTTCGGCTTCGGAGCAGTATGTGTCTCACCCCTCTGGATCCCGTTGGCCACGCGGTGCCTCGCAGGATCTCCAGTCCGGATTGCCACGGTCATTGGCTTTCCTCACGGCAACACTCTTCCAGACGTCAAGGCCTACGAGGCCAAACTGGCGATTGAAGCCGGAGCGCATGAATTGGATATGGTCATCCAGATTGGCTTGCTTCGAGCGGGCAATCATGGAGCAGTCCTGGACGATATCCAGGGAGTCGTGAACGTAGCGCGTCGTCCCCACCCTTCAAAAATCCTGGTAAAGGTCATTCTCGAAACGTCGCTCTTAAATAAGGAAGAACAACAAATAGGCTGCCAACTGGCGGAGAAGGCCGGGGCCGACTTTGTGAAAACGTCGACCGGATTTACCGGCAGCGGCGCAACGATTGAGGACGTGGGATTCCTGCGGCGTATCGTAGGAAAACGGCTGGGCGTCAAGGCGGCCGGCGGCATCCGCGACCTGATCACAGCCCTGACCTTAATCAATGCCGGAGCATCCCGCCTCGGCTGTTCGTCCTCCGTGGCAATCATGCACATGTGGCCCTCGTAACACAGACCTTCCATGGTCATCCTGATCCATTCAACTTCGCTCAGGACAAGGGCCGGCGAAGGATCTGAGCGCAAACACAATCGCGCAGGAGCACACAACTTCCTCCCCAATTCTGGTCGCCATCTCAAGGCCGAAATCCTTCTTCGTCCCGCAATCCCCGCACCAAATCCACCCCAACCCACCGACAAACCTTCATCAACAAAAATTCTGAACCTTATTCAAGGGGTTGGAGACATTCAACATACAACACAATCCTGGTCCCGCAAACAAAAAAGGAGCCAGCCATATCACCGGCTAAACACATCATGCGTGAAATTCAAAAGCTATCCGAACCTCTTGCGCAGGAAGTCTTAGATTTCATTGGATACATGGAGTTGAAACATGAGCTCAAAGACCGCCTAGCTATGGAACTCAAACCCGCTCAGACTCCAGTGATGGAACATCTCTGGGACAATACCGATGATACGGTGTGGAATGACGTGTGCTGCCTATGACCTCGGTTTGATTCCCTTTCCCTATGCCGAGTTGAGTGCCTTTAAAAAGCGCCCTGTCCTTGTCCTCACGGCACCAGATCACCATGGGGACGTTATGGCCTTGGCGGTTACCACCGTCCCTCAATGAAAACCAGCCATTCCATGAACCTCACTGGATATCGTTGGCTTGTTTGCAGGGAATAGGCAACAGAGAGCGTCGTCTCTGCTTCTCCTACCAAGCCTTTTTTAGGGATCGTGGCGTATAAAGCTAAAAAACGCACAGTCGCGGAACCTCTTTGGCCGGAAGTGTTGAGGGGTTAAATAAATATGTTGACCATACCTCCTCGCGAAGAACCGACAAGGCACATACCGCCTGTTGATTCCAGCTCGCGCGACTGAGCTTGAGAACGCAAGCCTTCACGATGCCTGCAGTGGCGCACTATCGATATTTCGCTCTGTCTCACTGTTAAAATTCTTGACACAGTCATGACACAATAGGTGGTCAAGTTGGTAACTAAAAAGTCCTAGCCGTAGGAATAAAAAATTCTTATGTATCTATAAAGTATAGTGTTTCTTGGTTGGCGGGAGTTTTATTGAAATTTGGCATAAAGTATGTATATTTTGGCTCACAACACCGATAATGGACTATACCCATCCCAAAACCTGAGCACGTGAAAGCTCGGGGAACCACGAGAGGCGCTTCCCTCATAAGAGGAAGACCTCATTTAAAAAGGAGCATGAACATGAAAAGATCATTTCGGGGCTTACTCACGATTGGTGTGCTGACCACACTGATCCTTGCGGGGAGTTCCGTGTCCGGCTGGGCAAGTCATGACTGGAACAATTATCACTGGGCAAGAACGGCCAACCCGATGCCGCTCAAAGTTGTGGATAGCGTCGATGGGAATTGGCAATTGGAGCTCGAGATGGCGCTTTTCGAGTGGAACGACTCAAACGCGCTCAATATGAGTGTCGCCTCTTCAGACGACTCAGGCCGCACCCGCAAACAGTGCAAAATGCAGGTTGGTCAAATTCGCATCTGCAACGCGGCGTACGGCTACAATTGGTGGCTCGGTCTCGCGACGATCGGCCTCGACCCAAGCGGGCACATCGACCAAGGCACCGCGAAAGTGAATGACAGCTACTCTTCCTACTGGGCCGATCCAGATGAAAAACGCCACGTCATGTGCCAGGAGATTGGCCATCTCTTCGGTCTCGGGCACACCAGCGAAGACGGAACCAGCCAGCAGACATGCATGGACTATTCTTCCGATCCCATGAGCATTTCGCCCAACCAGCACGACTACCAGATGCTGGCCGACATCTACGCGCACCTGGATACGTACAACAGCTATGACGCCGGCTCCGGTAGTGGTGGCGGCACGGGCGGCGGCAGTCCCTGCAATCCCAAGAAACCTGGGTGCAACGGGTTTGACCTCCCGCAGGGTGTTCCAGCTGGAGCGGCTTTGATACATCGCGGACCGCACGAGGAAACCTGGGTCAAGGGTCGGCCCGATGGCGGCCTGTGGATCTTTCACGTGCGACTGGCTCCTGAAGGCCACGGCCACAAATAATAGGCCCGGCGACCATAGAAGCGCAGAAGAACAATCGACGATGAAGTAAACGGAAGCCAAGCCTCTCTCTCACAAAGAGCCCGACCCCGCAGGGGGTTGGGCTCTTTGTGTGTCATAGCCCTGTGCAAGGACAGAACCAGGGAAGAGGCTTTTGGCAGAGAGACACTTAATGCCATCCTAAGCCATTAGACAAGCCTGCTCTGAGCGCAGTCGAAGGGGCTCAGGCCTGGGCGAAGGATCTGTGCCCAGCCGCAACCACGCAGGGGTCATGGCCGTGAGGGAAAAACCCCTTGCAACGCCATACAAAACCGAATGGTCAAAAAAGGGGGCATCGTATTATGTGCCTGACTGTTCCCCGCAGGCCCAACACCGGTCGCATGCAAAGGTGTCAACGTTCCAGGCCCGGCCGGGGCATAAATCGGAGCTTTTCGTCTCTGAGTGGCTAAGAGATTTCCAGTCGGAACTTCTGAATTGCTACCCCCGGTGGAACCATTCAAGGCATGCTGATGCTGAGGCATTTCGGCCATCGTCAGCGCATGGACTTCCTCCCCGCCCTTGTTGCCTTGTCGTCTATTCGTTAAGCCCTGACCTAGTCCAACATGCAGGGGCACTCTCCCGCGTAAATCCGGCAGACCAAACGTCATTCGCCCGTCCCCGCCATACGTCGTCCCCAGAAGAGAAAAGAGCGCTTGATTTTGATTAATCGGAAGTAATTGACCATCCAGATTCGCCCACCCTCGCGGACAAAAATTTGCCCCCGTCATCATGATTTCGCCAACGAAGGGTTCCGTGGCTGCCCAAGTCATGCACGGCATGCCCAACAGCAGGAGTAACACCGCACCCACGATCATGTGTGTGGCGATTTTCATAGTAGATCCCTCCTCATGTGAATTCGGTAAGTGGCCGCAACAAGACGTTCCGCTGCACCTTTAACAAATTCAGGCAAATAATCCAAACCGATTGGCTATCCTAGAAAGAAGGATCG
>JAOTTP010000091.1 GCA_029864405.1 Nitrospirota bacterium | reverse complement strand
AAATCTGTCCCACAGACATCGTTCAGACCTCTATTCTCCTTGGAATATCCTTCATCAGATTTATCAATAGAGTGGTCGTTTCCGAAGATCAATCGGGTCCCCTTGAAGCAGCTTTCCCATCCAGACAATACAAGAAAGAGGTATTGACCCCCAACATCCATTTTGAAACCTTTGAACCGAGAGGCGATGGTCTCCGACATACTTCTGAAATCACAAGGAACCACCCTCCGGATGTTCTTAGAAAAGCAGGATCCCGGGGGAAAACGTTCTCAAATCAACCTGATGAGGGTAGACATGAACATTCCTTATTCTCTTTTTTGTGCGATCGTCTTGCTGACCGCAACAATCATCCCAGCTCTCGCTGAGCCAGGTTCCCACAGCCCACAACTCATTGTGCTGGACCAGAAAGTTCATGTCTTGACGGCCGACGGCAGCGACCTTCTCCTCGATGAAGGCACGTATCAATTGGAAGCAGCGGAGGAATGGATTCGGGTCATACCCGATCACAATCAAACTGCAGCCTGGTTATTGGAAGCGCACAAAACTCAACACGGAGAAGCATTAGAGCAGCCTGCGGCGTTACTGGCCATTGAGAATTCCGATGACGTGCATATGCTGATCCTGCTTCCCAATGGAAAAGGCTTAGAAGCTATCGGATCAATCAGCGGGGTCCGGTCACGAGCGGCCGCTCCGCCCCAACAACTGTCTCAGGTTCAAATTCGCCAGCGGCTAATAGCCCAACCAGGAATTTCCATGACTCGCCCCCCAGGCAAAACTCCCTCACAGTCAACAACGCCCCTTCCTCCCCAGATCACAGCTTACACCTTCTCGCCTCCCTATGTCGGGGGGACTTCCCTTTCGAGCGTGTGGCCTCAACAGCCCGTGCCGTACTTAAACCTTATGCTCAAGCTTACTATTGAAATGGGAGAGGGCGCATCGACTCCTTACACCCAACTTCAGGTTGTCGGATTTGACTTGCCTCCCGGACCGCCGCAGACCTATTCAGGATGCTTCTTCTACAAGAACGAAACCTTCACTAACCCCACACAGATTCAAATTGATCCGCAAGGACGCGCGGAAGTCACGGCTTCCGGATGGTTTCGCGGATTAAACGGCTACCCAGGATATGGAAACTGTGGCGTGCGGGTGCGCATCAAGCTAGCCCAACAGAATGGGATATTCGGCGATACGCTCGAGGTTGTGTATCTGGGCATACCCATTGCCCAGCCCACCGTTTATGCAATCTCGAACACCTGGTCCTGGAAATCGCTGTTAGGATTTAAGAGCACAGGTGGGATCGGGTTTTGTACAGGAAATTCCGTTGGCGTCCCAACCAGTTTTGGGGGATCTGTTCCCACCTATCCGGTGGGGGTGCTCGAATATAGTAATGATCTCTCCCTCAGAATTCGAAGCGGACCGTTAGGGCCGGATTGTGAATTTACGTCAAAGGTTATAATGTTACCCAATGGGACACGACTTCGAAGTTTGACCTGGAAAATAGCCAAGACTGGAGCAAATCAAGATATGTGTCGGGTTTGTACTAGTCGCGACGGATGTAGAGCTGGCCCCTCACACCAGAACCTCCCGCTGAATCGTGGAGCCGCGATTATTCTCAATCCCAGTTCATGGCCGAATGGTGACGGCGTGGTGGGCTATTCCATCACGACACACCACAGACCCGTTCTCACCCCGGATCAAGTCATCGTGTATGATTACGAGTACTCTGAGCTCAGAACGTTTCTCCTACCAATGTGGACCAGACTGCAATGTGGCAATACCGTCACCAACGATCACGGCGTGCGACTGGTCCTTGATACAATCGAATTAGAAGGCCCTCCCGGCCTGACGTTCCCGTAACTATGCTTGTCATAACGGAGGGCGCATGATTACTCGCATACTCATCCTCATCAGTGTCATCAGTCTCACTCTCCCGTGGACATCCCACGCGACCCAAACCAGAATGGAACCGCCCACGGTGACAGTCGAGCAACCCGTTCATTTCTTGACAGCAGACGGGAGCGACGTGGTGATTCAACCTGGAGCGTATCAATTAGAGGCCGCGCAGGAATGGCTGCGGGTCTACCAAAGAGACCCAAAAGACGCGCTGCTCTTGGCAGCTCAATGGGCCACGCACTCTGAAGAGGTTTCCCAACCGACCCCGTTATCCATTCCCAGTGAAGGGGATGCCCATTATCTAGTGTTGATGCTTCCGGAAGGAAAAAGCCTTGAAGCGACCGGATCCTATAGCGGGGTTCGATCCCGGGCAGTTCAGCAGGTGTCCCCAACGATTCGGCAACAGGCTTACCAAATGGCCAAACAAGGTCAACCGGCACTGGGCCTGACCGCGCCCCCTCCTGGACCGGCTCCGAACGTTACCAGTTGGAGGCCTTCCCAAAGAATTTTGGCAGGAGACGTTGTCACTTTTTATGTTCAGGATTTGCGCCCTTTTGATTTCCTGGCCCAACTCGGAAATTCCCCAGGCATATCCTTGCCGGTTATCGCTCTCAATGCCAATTCGATCCAAGTCCGTGTCCCCGAACAGGTTGTCACCAACGGGAGCCCTCTTATCGTTCGCTATAAAAATAGCCAGGCCAAAACACTGGATCCGAGCTATCAAATCATAGCTAAGCCTCAGGTGGAATCCATTCAAATTCTTGATGGCCCATGGATCGGCGTTCCGTCAACAATTCGGGTTACCTTTGGCAATCTCACCCCTCCCTTGGCCAATGCCGAAGTGGTGCTGGACTCTCCAGCCTGCTGGACACCCGGTCAGAAAAAATCTCTTCCCCCCTCTGGCGGTAGCGCGGTTATTGACTTTCCCATTACCTTTCGACCCAGGGGAGCCGTGGCTGATCTTCCAGGAAATACCGTCACCGAACGGCTGGCGGCGTTGTCGGGGAAAACCTGTCCATTGGAATTGTCTTTCTGGAGCCCCAATCTTGGCCATTTCCCCTCAGGCCATTCCGTCACACTTCCGCAGGTATCCATTCACGCCATTACCAACACGTGGGACCTGACGACGCATACAACTCCCTCCAACAAAAAATTTGGAGGAACGGTCAGTCCTCCGATTGGCTGCCTTCCCACGTCCGTAGGAAAAGCCGGTTCTTTCCCCATTGGAGTGGTCAATGCCGGCAACGATTTCAGCTTCCAACTCCGGAACGGGGCTCTGCCTGTCGAATGCCATTATGAAACCACTCAGCCACTGGAAACTAAACCCGGTTGGGTCATCAGCGAAGTGGATTGGCATTTTTCCGTCGACACGAGCTGCCATCTCAGCGGAGCAAACACGGTCCAGGTTGAATGGTCGCCCAATCATTGGGGAGTCAATGCCTTTCATGACGCAACCCGTCTCTATCGAATAAAATTCAATGCGGCCTGTGAGGTGAACACAAACGATCCAACCAACAACAATCACGTCTTCCACGCCACCTTGCGTTCGATCAATCTGGTCGGACCACCCAACCAGACCTGGAGGAATGCTTTCAAATAAATCCCTTTGGCATTTCCCTCCTTCCTTTTTCGACTTTTTATATTTGCTCTCTTCATCCACCCGTCTGTCTTTCACCTTCCCCTGACCGGATTTTTCTTTTTCCAGTTTTTTACTCCAAAAGAGGAAATATCAGTCATTTCCATGTACCTAAAGTTACGTACTCCCGACGGCATTTTGGAGAAAAAGCGTTTTTCTCCCAATAAAATTCCTCTTTTCCTTAACATTATTTCCCTGCCTCGTTACACTCACTGCCCACAGGGCTTTTCCCCCTTCATCAGGGTCAAAGCAAGCGTAAACATTCAATCAATGGTGAACCTTAAACCTGGTATTCACGACTGACCCAACAACACCCAACATGACCTTAATTGGCATGAAAAATATTCTTCAAGGAGGTCCCCCATGCATTTCCTCATCGCTTCGACATTCATCCTGATGTTCCTGGCTTCATCCCTGGTACACGCCGCAGATCCCCAGCTCACCAAACAGATTGCCATATTGCAGCAGCAAGTCGCCTTCCTCCAAAAAGAACTGAATAGCTTGAAAGGTGTGGTAGCCCTGGCACCAGACGGCACCACCCGCATTATCGCTCAACAGCACAAACAGGAAGTGACTGGGGGCAATAGCCAAGTGGAAATCGGCGGACAATTCAATAGGCAAATTGGCCAGTCAACTTCGGAGCGGATAGGAATCAATCAGTCCATATCCGTTGGAGCCAATCAGGTAGAAACAATTGGGAAGGATCTGAATCAACGGATTGGAAGAAATGTCTTTCAACAAGTGGGAACAGATCTGAATATGGGCTCGGGAAAACGCACGATTATTTCCGCTGGAGATCAATTGATCTTGCGAACCGGCAAAGCATCAATCGTCCTTAACAAGACCGGAGAAATCACGATTGAGGGCAAGAACATCCATATTAAAGGGTCCTCAGATGTCATTATCAAGGGCTCGAAAGTCACGACAAATTAACCGCCAAGGAAAAAATTAACCCCTCGCCTGCCTCTACAACGGTAGGCTGATGTCATGAAGGAGGTTTCCCATGCAAAAGATGATTTTGACTCTCGCGACCGTTGTGTTCGTTTCTCATTTCTCATTGGCCCTCGCGGCCGATCCAAACCTGAGACAGGCCCAACCCATTCCCATGCCCCCGCAACGAGGAGGAAGCATTCCACAGCTTCAACTGACTCCGGATTTTCTCTATCAACAAATCACCGCCCTGCAACAACAAGTCGCCAACCTTCAAGGTCAGGTTAATCTTCTTCGATCCGTCGTTCAAATTACCCAAAATGGCGCAACCATCCAGGCTGAAAATCTCAGCTTCAATGCGGGAAAAACACTGACGATGTATTCTGGTAAGGAAACCAATCTCACCGCCAGCGATAATCTCAAACTTACTAGCGGGAAAACCCTTTCGTTAAAAGGCGGGCTCGATACCACCGTTGAAGGCGCCGGCAAGATAAAGCTCAAGGCCACACAAATCAAACTGAACGATGGCACTCAGCCCCTGGCGTTAGTGGGAAGCGCCGTGTCGGGGGGGAAAGTCATTACCGGAAGTACAAGCGTATTCGGAAAATAATAGCTGCGGACCATCCTTCCATGATCGATGGCTGGGTCTGGTGGATATATGATTTCTGAACAACCTTCTCGGGAGGGCAACACACTGCCGCGTTATCCGGGTTTTTCATTGAACCAAATAACAAAGGAGGCAATATGTTCATTCGGCAACCGTACATCTTTTCACTTATGACAGTGGCTCTCTTGTCATTTTTTTCGTTGCCAATCGGAACAACGTTCGCCGACACGACCAAGACCCTGGAGCAACCGGTACACTTTACGAACGTCGAGGGGAGTGATGATGTAGTGGTTAATGCGTGAGAGTATGAGATTGAACCCGCCGGAGTGGCTCCGGGTCACTCCCGGCGAGGGGCAAGCCGTGGACACCCTGTTGCTCGAAGCCCAAAAGTAGGTAACCATGAAGAATCCCTGACCGAACCCCTGGGGGTTTTCCGTTCAGGGAGAACAACCCGACACCCATCACTTGGCCTTGCTGCTGCCAGCCATCTAACCGTGAACGGATCCTCGTCAGGAATTTTCAATTTTAAGAACATGACGGTCGAAGGACAAGGGGGATTCGGTGACACAGTGTCTTCCGCTCGGGACCTCATTCAAGAGGGCTACGTGTATCGCCTCTATGAACAGGATTCGTACAACGGTAAAACCCTCGACCTCGTCGAAACTGGGCTGATCCAGGAAATTGCCAAATTTAATAGCCGGGGATTCAACGACAAAGTGTCCTCACCAAAATTCGTGAGGAGATACTAACGAGGACCAAGTTTCCTGCAGGAAGTGAGGATCAGACTCGAATTATTTAGTTCCCCTTGGTATACCCCTGGAGAGAACAGGCTTCCGGACGATCTATCGTCCGAGCCGTCAACCACACCCTACACCTACCTTCCTGGCACCACCCTTTACGAGGCAAAGACGACAAAGAGTCTATCTTCGTATCTAACGCCTACTTATATTTCTAGATACCAGTATGTATCCATTTCGATACTTCCCCACATAAGCCCAGTCGAAGATTTCCATGACCCACGATTGGCCCTCTTTCTTTTTTTCTCTGTAAAATTAATCGCTTAGATTGGTTTCCTGGTTGGCCTTTGGCGAAAACAAGACCGACGGCACCAAGGTTGCTTTCATTTGAACCAAGAACAGGTGACAAACGACAGACCGAATTGAAAGGCAAATTCATGGAAGGCATTTTACTCATCACTATCCTTTGCGTAAGTCTTTTGGGACTGATTTCTTTATATTGGTTATGGCGATCATAAAATGAACACTTCATTGCAAAAGAGGCCTATGTCATGCTTTCCCTAACCACGCCCATGTTCCCGATCGAAACGGTCCATTGGGACGATTTGTTACCCACCTATCCTTATAGATTTTATGGAACGGGATATCTCTATTGCGTCCGATGCGAACATTTTATTCGGCTGGTGTCTGTTTCGAACAAGGAAGTCTGTTGTTCCGACTGCGCCAGGGTCCTAGCAAATTCTGTGAACCACTGCTCCTAAAGGAGGGACAAGAGATGAACGACATCATGGGCATTAGTCGATCATGTGAAAAGGGAATGTATCTACTTCGAGAAGACGATTGCTTGTGGAGGGTGAACCAAGATGGAATGGTGGAGTGTGCCGCCCAAGGGGATACCAATGCGTTCGAACTTCTTACCCTCATTCAGCAATGGAAAACTCCCTCTCGGCGACTCCTTCAAGAATATCCATGGCAAGATCCTTCGACCGACTGACAGCCATTTCTTTCCCCTGTCATTCCTTTCAAGGCTTTTCCC
>JAOTTP010000036.1 GCA_029864405.1 Nitrospirota bacterium | reverse complement strand
TAAGACGCAATTGGCAACAATGTTGTTTGCAGCTGACAAAGAGGTAAGTAAGATCACCGTATTCATTGGTGCTTCTTTAGCATTAATTATTGCATCAGCCATTGGTGTGCTTGCAGGTAGTGTCATTTCTGAATACATAAGCGAAAAGCATCTGCATTACATTGCAGGTGTTGGTTTTATAACTATTGGATTATGGACACTTATCAAAACATAAAATCATGCCCAACAAGGCAAATGCACTCTAACAGAAAAAACGCCGCTCCTTCCTCGCGCTGCCTTTTGTCACTGTTGCCCCCTGTTTTGCTCAAACGTTATCTGGCCTACTGTTGTGAAACTAGGTTCCTTGGTGCCAATGCTATTGCCTGCTAGTGTGGTGTCCAAGAAATAACTGGTCATTTGGCTTTCTTCTTTCTGACTCGCGGAGCGGTACAACCAGGCTTGATCTGCTCCAGAGTCTGGCGGCATCGAGCGAGCTTGGCCTGGATTGATTCGACGGTGGCCGTCCAGACGAAGGGCCTAGGGTTTTCATTCCAAACTTCGAGGAATCCTGTGATGGCCGACTGCAGGTCCGCGACGCTGGCGAAGGAGCCGCGGCGCACGGCCTTTACGGTGAGTTCTCCAAACCAACGTTCCACCAGGTTGAGCCAGCTGGAACTGGTCGGGACAAAGTGCGGAACACACCGCGGATGGCGCTTCAGCCACGCCTGCACGTTGGGATGCTTGTGGGTGCCGTAATTGTCCATCACCAAGTGGAGCGTGATCTCGCCGGGAAACTCCGCATCAAGGCGTCGCAAGAATTTCAGGAACTCCTGATGGCGGTGCCGGGTAAAGCACTGCCCGATCACTTTCCCTTGCAAGACCTCCAGGGCCGCGAACAAGCACGTGGTGCCATGGCGCTTGTAGTCGTGGGTCATCGTCCCCAGACGGCCCTTCTTCAGGGGCAGTCCCGGCTGCGTGCGGTCCAGGGCCTGGATCTGGGTCTTCTCGTCCACGCAGAGCACAAGGGCGTGGTCCGGGGGGTTCAGGTACAACCCCACCACATCGGTGAGCTTCTCCAGAAACCGCGCATCGCGCGAAAGCTTGAAGCTCTTGACGCGGTGCGGCTTCAAGTTGTGGCTGCGCCAGATAGTGCTGACCGTGGATTTGCTCACGCCCTGCGCGTGCGCCATCTGTCGGCAACTCCACTGCGTCATCCCAGCAGGCTTGGTCAACAGCGTCGCTTGGACAATCGCCTTGATCTTGCGCGCCGAGTAGCTGGGCTTGCGTCCACGGCCTGGCGCAATCGCCCACAACCCTTCCGGGCCCGTCTCGGCAAATCGCCCGCGCCACAGTGCGACCGTTTTCACATCAACTCCACACTCAGCCGCAATCCCCAGATTCGTAGCTCCAGCTGCGGCCGCCAGCACGATCCGGCAGCGCAACGCCACCTGTTGCGGCGTGCCGTGTGCCGCCACCCAGCGCTCCAGTTGCTCCCGCTCAGCATCGCCAAGACTCACCATTGGGCTTCTTCTGGACATGCCTCAGCATAAGGGATGCCGGACCATAACACCAGCTATTTGTTGGACACTACATTAGCTAGCCCCAATGTGCCTCAAGGAATGGAAGCAAAATCTAGATCGAAGGTCATTTCGCCTCCGGCTCCTGGGAAGACTTTGATGGTGGTGTGAGCCTCGGCATCAAAGGCGTCATAGGTAAAAGACGCCACAATCTTTGCACGGAACATGGAGGGTCCTTGTCCTTGGCTAATCAGCGAAGCCCTGGCATCAAATCGAATGCGATCAGGTTTGATCAACCGATCTCCTTGTTTGAGCAAAAGATAGCTGTCCATGGCGAACCTCGGGGAATCCCCAAAAATCATCACCACGACCTGCAAGGCATCTTCGTCTACGACCCGTTGAATATCCTGGGATGTGGGCTGCTCTCCTCGAAGAGCAAAATGACTAGACAGCACGGCAATCCCATTTAATTTCGTCATAAGAAAACCATGTGCCTGAGGAACATCTTTATTAGATACACCAAAGTGCCAATACAACATATTGGGTGGCGTTCGGCTTCGGGCTCCCTCCTGACCATTGTCGACGGCTTCAAGAATTTGGGATTGCGAGGGATGCGGAACAATGGCCCACACCGGGGAGAAAACCAAGACGACCAGTCCCACTTCAAGACCTAACCAACCACCAGCACGCTTTACCAGCGCAAACCTACGCCGTACTCGTTGGAGAAATCCTTGAAATAACAAGATTCGCCTCATTGTCTGTTGGCTGAGAACGCTCGCCTTCCTTATGGTAAAGGCCTGTTCCAAAATCCCACGTTTCAGAACAGATCCCAACGGCTATAACGCCACCTGCTCATTGACAATATTGCAGTGGCGATGTTAAGACCTCTTTTTTTAAGTGATTAAAAAAACACGGTTTTTCTTTCCAGGGGAGGTATGATTATGGCTGGTGCCGAAGAGGCTGCCAAACAACAATTCGTCAATTTTGCTTTTTATAAAGTCGACCCTTTATGGAGACGTCTTCCCAAAGAAGAGCGAGACCTTGGCAAGCAAGAATTTGTCCGGGCAGCGGAAGAATATAACGGCAAGGTCATCGTCGTGCCTTATACCACAACAGGCATACGAGGAGATTGCGACTTTATGTTGTGGCGAATTAGTTATGATCTGGAAATGTTCCAAGAAATGAGTTCAAAGCTCTTGGCTACAGGCTTGGGACAATATCTTACCACGCCTTACTCCTATCTTTCCATGACGAAACGATCCATTTATGTGGATCATCATGTGCATGAGGGACAAGAAAGTCGAAGATTGAAGATTGCTCCTGGCCGCGCGAAATATATCTTTGTGTACCCATTTGAAAAAACCAGAGAGTGGTACCTGCTAACCAAAGCCGCCCGCCAAGGCATGATGGATGAACATATTGAAATTGGGCACAAGTATCCCTCAGTCAAACTCAATACCACCTATTCGTTTGGATTGGATGACCAAGAATTCGTGGTCGCATTTGAAACCGACTCTCCGCAGGACTTTTTAGACCTGGTCATGGAATTACGCTCTACTGAAGGCAGCCGCTATGTCAAACGTGATATCCCGATTTTCACCTGTATTATGAAAAGTCTCAAGGAAGCTGTCGAAACCCTCGGAGGGTAACGCATCTCAATCATTTTCTCCCCCGCTTCATAACAGCTTGCTGGCACCATTCCAAGTAAACATTGCACCTGAATGGTCTTAGTGCATGGGGGCAGCTTACCCCCCTATTTCACCTCCAGGGGCTAGGTTTGTATGACTTTACAATAAAGGTCGTGGATGGAGGTATTCAGCCCTTCGACGGCTCATGGCGAACAGCGTATATTAAGGATTTCATGAGACACGACAGTAGCATCTCCCACCCTGACGATACTCTCACCTGCGCCACTCAATCATTCCAATAAATCTTCGATTTTAGAAATTTTGGTTAGCCTCCCAACAGACACTCGCTCATTTTGACAGGTCTCAAAGAGGTGTGTTATCAAGAAAACCAGAGTCAAATTTTCATTTTAAGGGAATGAGAATGGAAGGGGAAAAAGATATTCTTTATGTGCGCCGAGACAAAGATGGCGCGGTGACCCTTTATATTGACGAAGATTGGGCGGTAGAACGCGGGGTTGATCCATCGCAATTAGTCAAAATTGAAATCCCCAGAGAACTCTATGCCAACGGTACAGTACAGCAACTGAGAGAATACGCCGCCACATGCCTGGAATCCCTTGATGATGGCACCCCCTCATCCTAAGGTCGAAATACGAACCTAACCCTTGAGCTCATATAAAACTTATGCCAACAACTCTACGCTTTGAACACATTGAGTCAGCCATCCAGGCGCTTCCAACTCAAGGCCGCACAATGCTGCAGCTTCTTTTGTTGCAGTACATGGATGTGAGTCAAGAAGCCATTGACTATATGGCCAGCGATCAACCCGATTCCCGGTTCGGGTCAGGCAATCAACCGACAGGGAAAACGCTATCTCTTGAAGCCGTACGAAATGTGACATCCCGGGCGAACCAGTACAAGGATTACTACCGACAAAAACGAGAGCGTCCAGGCATGCACATTGAATTCCTGACTCAAGCCTTGACGAACATTGATAAAATCATTCAGATTACAGAGCGGTTACTCACATCAGACTTTGGATCGGACGAGAATGCTTTGCAGGCTGCTAAAACCCAAGCTCCCTCGATTCTACTCCGACAGGAACTCCGGAAATTAGAGCGTGGATGGGATAACCAGGAACTGTCGCCAAAGGAGTATCAAGCACAACGACTGCTCCTGGAATACCAGGCATTATTGCGACGACGTGGGATCCTCAGGCGTCGACTGAAAGCCGCTCAAAGTGATTTCATCGTTTCCGGAAATTCCCCATTAAAAGATCACGAAATTGCCCATGTCTGGGGGATTCCATTAGGCAGCCTGGCTGCCAGAAAGGTCAAAGCCCTTCAACAATTCCTGACCAAATTACAACAACATCAGGAAATACCCTCAGCACCGAATGAGGCATCGCAGCCCATTGACCTCTGGCAAGAAACCCTTCACCTCTTGTCCCGACGCCCTATTGAACGATCAATGGTTGAATACGATGGCTTGGAAAAAACAGAGGAGGCGTTGCTTGATAAATTGCGGGCATTCGTCAGCGGAAACATGTCAGAACCTGAAGAATCAAAATTTTGGACAAGTATCACCAAAGTGAATGACACCGAATTTTCCGGCACATGGAAGTCCCATGCCCGTTCAATTTTAGCTTTCCAACGGTTACACGCTCTTCTCAACGATATGGATTTTTCTGATGAGGGCCTGGAAGAAGAGCTCCGGGCTAAAATTTACCCACAACTTCCTGACGACCAACTGGCCACTGAATCCGAGGAAAAGCCCGTTGTGCTTGGTGAAATGGGGTTAGGTGTGTTGAGCGCTTTTTCAGGAGAACAGGACGATAAACGAAGGGGATAATCATTTCCTTCAAGCCTGCCACTTCATCCTTCCCCACTATTTTCCCTTCCCAGCTAAAGTCGCATTCATGACCTCCTGGGCCCATTCGGCACTGAGAAAGTACTCATGACGTAACACTTGAGGCTCAAAACGACTGCTCTCTACTTGATTCCACTCCCCTCGTTCGTAAGAAATCACGCAGGCTAAAATTTCCCCTAAACATCCCTGCCGCTCAGTCAGAGCAAGCAGAATGTCAGAAGCAAGAGGAAGGTCTGCAAGAAGCTGTTTCATCTCACAATCAAAGTAGGCATCCAATACAGAAAAGAGGCCAACCGTAAAACCTTGGCTTGCGGACTCTCCTTGTAACCGACTTAATCCTTGACACATTCGTCCCCGGATCAGCGCAATGCGCATCAGTTCGCTTGGCTTTCCACTGTTATTAGCCAGGATAAGCAACGAGGCCCATTGCCGCATACGGTCAGTCCCTACCATACCCACGGCTTGCCCAATGGAATTAACCACTCGAGGAAGACCCACTGAAGCAGAGTTCACAAAACGAAGAAGCTTGAGGCTCAGTGACAGATCATTTTCGACTAACTCCTCAAGGTCTTCCATTTTAATATCGGGATCTTGTAATTTGGCCAATAAAAGCACAATCGCCATGCGATTACCGGAAAGCTTGACTCCCTCCATGATTTGCGGTTTACAGAAAAAGTATCCTTGGAAATATTCAAATCCCTGTTCATAGCAAAGCGTAAACACTTCTTGATCTTCGACTTTTTCTGCCAGCAATCGAACTGGGTACTGCTTCAACACATCAATTTGCTCAAGAAGCTGCTGGCTCGTCAATGCCAGAATATCCACTTTCACAAAGTCAGCAACCTCTAATAATGCTCGATGAGAATCTCGTACGATAAAGTCATCTAACGCGATTTGATACCCGAGTTGCCTGGCCCTGGCAAGAGATTGCATGACGAGAGGCGTTGGCTCAATGGACTCCAACACCTCGAGGACCACATTGTTCTTTGGCAGGACTTCATAATTTTGACTTAAAAAGAAATTCGCGGTCATGTTGATAAACGCCTGACCCGTTCCGGCTATGTGGTCAATTCCCATCTCTAAAAACGTATTCACCATGACCCTGGCAGTGGCCTCATCCCCGTCAACCACTTGCGCACTGTTCGTTTGACCATCTCGATACAGGAGTTCATACCCAAAAACCTCCTTTTGCCGATCAAAAATAGCTTGTCGCCCAACCAGAACGGAGTGATTGATGCTGGGAGCAGCCGTTGAAGTCATGAAAACCGTCCGGAATAAAAAAACGTGTGTGTAGAGGGTGTCCCCATGATCATCATACCCTGCAAAGAATGAGTGAATGCGGCTCTACAATGAATCCAGCAACCAATGGCCAAGAAATCCTTGCAAAAACTCGATCATTTACAGAAAAGGAATTGTCCAAAGTTCTCCAGCTATGGTATAGATCTTCTCGTTCTGTCTGAAATACGGCGGTGTAGCTCAGGTGGTAGAGCAGCGGACTCATAAGCCGCGGGCCGGGGGTTCAAATCCCTCCACCGCCACCAAATTTCTTCTTCCTCTTCGCCTCCCTGGCTCTCAGAATACACCCGACATTTCCCGCAAAAAACGAACGACTAAGATGACCAATCTACTTTGCCCTGAACCGACAGAACTCGGGTCTTCGACCTAAGGAACCATTTGCATGACAAGTTTCCACCCTTGAGAGGCATTGGACACAAAAGTCAGCCGACGTGAACGTTTTGAGTTGCGTTCGATGAAGAATGCAAGGTTGATTCCGAATGACTATCGTCAGACGGCGATTCATTCAATGGAACTTCAATGAATACCGAAGTCCCCTTAGACGGTTGACTGTGAATTTTTAGACGAGCCCCGATCTTCTTTGCCCGATTGACCATATTTCCTAACCCATGTCCCTGAGCCCGGACAAGATCGACTTCAAAACCCTTCCCATTATCTGCAACCTCGATAACCGTGTCTGTAGCTGTCATCTTCGCGGACACCTGGCCTTTCTTCGCGTGCGAATATTGTACGCTATTTCGAACAGCCTCTCGTACAATACGCAACAACTCTGCCCCCTGCTCATGTGACATATGATCCTCACAAGAGGAATCAACATGGACCATTATCGGAAATGAGGCTTCCCGACTCAAATCCTCTACAAGGGTCTTGAGTGCCACCTCGAATCTGTTTCCGAGCAGAACTCCGGCCTTGAGATCCTCCAAAAACATCTGGTGCATCTCTGACATTTCCGCCACTTGTTCAATAATACAATTGGTGGGACGTCCTACCTCCATAGCAATTTGAATTTTTTGCAAGGCGCGGGCTATTCGTTCATGAAAATGCAGAATAATGACATTTCGTTCTTCAATGACGGCTAATAATTCCTTATTGCGTTGAAGAAGAAACAGAAAAGGAGACAACCGGACGATTCCACCTAACAATAATCCGGCAACAGCAAAACCAAGCCCCGTACTCACAAAATTTAATGGAGGAGGATTGAGTTCAAGGTATTGAATAGACACTCCGTAGGTCTTTTGAATGGACAAAAGCCCAACTGCCGCACCTAAGAGATTCCACACCAGTGGTTTTTCGGTCGAGCGCACCCGACGAACCAGCAAAAAGACCGTCAACCAATGCATCAGGCATGTGGCGAGTAATACCCAAAACAGAAATGTTTCAGCATCCATCTAGCTAAGACGTCCTTCCCTCGTGATGCCTTGGCATACTTCCTTCACCTCGAAGGGGGCCACAGTCTCTACCGTGTCTCGTGATCCCCAATATTTTCGGCTATGACAAGAACGGATGAAGCTAGCCAACAGTACTATTGCCTGACACATTTCATAGCCTCGCTCCTCTTGTCGGAAAATTCCTAGGCCATCTTAAGAAACAGATACCGATTCACTTTAATATTTGCTTTCTGCTTTGATGGGTTCCTCCAGCCGCATCGCCTTTCACTAAAGCCTAACACCCTGACATTCCGTCGATTCCAGGCACCTCCCTTTGAGGTATTTACCGGTAGGGGCAGGTCAGACACACTCCCAGGCAGTATTGGGATATAGTGATATGCGCTTTGCCTTTATTTTCTTGTTGAGCCTTCTTCTCTGGTCAGTGACCATTTCGATCGAGTATGGGAATCGGAATTCCAACCTCACTTCCGCGACTCAATCCTGTCCTGAAGAAGTCAATGGAGAAGTCCTCCTAGATTATTTACACACCGGAAGGATTAACGGAATAAGAGATAATGGCCACATGCTTACGGTTGGCCTCAGCTCCCATTGGGCAACTCTCTCCTCGGACATTCAACAAGAGACGTATGAAGCGGTCTCCTGTTATGCCAAAGCGCAACAACGCACATTTCAGGTTATTGAAACTCCATAAAAAACTTGCCCCAAAATCAGTTGGTGAGCACTCAGGCAGGTGGACCATGCGGGTGCTGGAAGGACTCGCGATAATATTCGCTCAGCACCTGAGCCCGTTCTTCATCCATAAGGACGAGCTGTCGTTGATCGAAGGTATTGGCCCAATACAAATACGTCAGATTGGTTGTGGTCCCTAACTCGATATGCATTTCTCTTCCCTCTCCATCCTGAAACGTCGATTCCTGTTGAATGTATTTGGAGGGAAGAGCCTCGTAGATGGTTTGGGCGGAGGGATGGTGATTTTCATAACAAGGCACTGATTGATCTTCACCGGCATGCGTCAGACTTCCCCAAAAGTCCTGAACCAATCGTTCGAAATCAGACTCGGATATGTGCGTGACGGTTTCAACTAATTGATGCAGTAAATCCCGATCCGCATCTCCCCCAATTACCAGGCCTGTCGAACCAGAGGAATGCTCACACAAACCCCAGACAAAGACCTCCTTCCACAGTCCGAAGCGAAACATCCAGGATCCCATACTGGAGTGAACGCCAGAAACGGTCTCACTCACTTGATCTACAGCCAACACCCGCCCCATTCGCTCGGCAGCTATCCCGATGCACCGATAGAGTGTTTCACCTGACTCTCGATAGGGTTCCTCATCCCATACAGAAGTTTCCACCCCTTGAGAAAGTCGAGCAACCTCATACACGGGTCCATCGGTCACCTCTTCATCCAATGAACGATACCGGCAGAAAACCGGGGAAGATACGGGAAACAAGCCTCTGGCATCTAACGCTCGTTGAAAGAAAATACGTCGGCCGAGGTTCCATGTTTTCTCAAAGAGGATCATTCGTCCCATCGGCCCTAATACCAACAACAAGGGATCTAAACGACCCTGCAAGCCCGTCAGAACTTCAAGTTGCTCCTGTCGTTGAAGGTCGCCGACACGTTGAAACGTTTTCCAGCTTCGGCTAGGAAGCCCTGGCTCCCGTTCTGCCTGAAACAACGCGTGCGTCGAAAGAATAAGATCGTAGGTTCCCGAAATCTGATGTGGTGGCACCTGAGACACCTCGAAGCGAATATTCGTGAGTTGTCGTTTTTCTGCCTCAAGACAAGCCATTTCAATCGATCGAGAAGATCGATCGATTCCCACAAATTCAACACCAGGATGTTGTTGGGCAAAAAATACGGTCAGAATCCCAACGCCACAGCCAAAGTCCAATACGCGGCAAGCCGGTACAATCCGGCGACACACAGACGCGCCAATCGTCAAAAAATAATTAAACCGTTGGGAATACAGAACGGGGGTAAGATCCGGACGCGCCAACACATCATAAAACTCAATGTCGCCATCTACATGCTCACCACCATATCGATGCTCGATCAATCTCTGAAAATCCCGCAATTCCTCTTCGGAAAGAGTCTCTCGTTGCCATTCATAGTACGACGCCTCATCACGAAACTCTCGCAATCCCCATGACTGCAAATACTGGAAAAGCTCTGCATGGTATTCAGAACTCTCTTCCCTTCCATATCCCATAACGAACCAGATTAAGAAAATTGCGCGAAAGAAAATTGAATACAGGAAATGATGGCAGGCAGAAGAACCACAGAGAATACAATCAATGGCAATGACGGGAATGGTTAACGAAGACGTCGGAATAGGCCCAGCCGACACACGGTTACCGGCCCTGCATGTTCCATCAAGCAGCCCACTAGAACTTGGCAGATAACATCATCGCATCCTGGTAGGTCTGAGGCACCGGGTGTGGCTGTTGAAGTTGTCCGGTTCCCAATACCATATATTTTTCAATCGTGAGCTTCGAGAGAACAAGGGGGCCTCGCCCATGCACACGAGTGCTATTACTCCCGATATCTGGACCAAGACCAAACTGAGGCCCTCCATGAAGACGGGTCGAGGCATTCACCATGACGGCGCTCGAATCGACTTCCCGGACAAAGCGCATGGCTAACTGATAATCCCGCGTCACAATGGTATCCGTATGCCCTGGAGCATAGGTTCCAATATGATCGATGGCTTCTTGGCTATCTTTCACCACTTTAATATTCATGGTTAAGGACTGAAATTTTTCCCCCCAATCAGCTGCCTCCGCCACTTTAATCCCTAAATGCCCGCTCATTTCCAAGACACCCATCATGGAAACCGTCTTAGGACATCCATGCAAGTTCACGCGATATTCCTGAAGAAGCCTTCGAGTTAACCCTGGCAATAAATGCCGAGAAACACCTTGATGCACCAGAAGGGTGTCCATGGCATTCGCGGCAGATGGTGATTGAACCTTGGCATTCACCGCAATCGTTTGCGCTAAGGGGATATCGACATCCTGATCGACATACACATGGCACAGCCCTCCGTCATAGCCAATCACCGGAACTCTGGACTGCTCCAAGATCCCTTTTCGCAAACCAGCTCTCCCCCGTGTAATCACCGCTTGGACATATTGGGGATATCGCACCATTTCGAAGGCCGCTTCCGGGGAACTCCGGTCGAGAAATGTCAGCCCCCCTTCGGGAACACCATTGGCCACCGCTGCCGCCTGGAGATAGCGAACAACAGCAGCATTGGTATGCAACCATTCGGTTCCCCCGCGAAAGACACAGACATTATTGGTCTTCATGCACATCCCGAACGATTCAGCCGTCACAAGAGGGCCCAAATCCGACACCACCGCGACGATGCCGAGAGGAGAACGGACGGTATGAACCTGTAATCCATCTGCAGTCATCCAGGCATGACTCGCCTCTCCAATCGGATCAGGGAGAGCCTGCAGATCTAACAGCCGCTGTTGCATGAGTTGAATCGTGTCTGCTGAAATTCGAATCCGTTCCGAAGCTTCACGATGGGCGTGTTGATCAATTTCCTTGGAAATGCCAGCCAGATCTTTTGCATTGGCTTCCAAAATTTCCTCAGCATGGTCGACTAAGCTCTCGGCCATTGCTTTCAAGGCCTGATTTTTCGCCTGGGGAGAAACGCACGCCATAGGGCGAGCAGCGTCTTTCGCTCCCTTCAATAGCGCTTGCACGTAAAGTTTCAGAGGTACTTCAACCATCCTTCGCACTCCTTCGTCTTAAAAAATTCCTCAAAGCCGGATTGACTATAGCCATGAAGTCTCATAGAGTCAAAAACGGTATTGATTCAAAAAGATTTTTTTCAAAATACTTGTGCTTTATTGAACGACATCAACCCATGCCTGAGAGTGCGTCGCATACGGATAAAAAGATGATCGGGCTTGAATTAGATTTTTCACCTATGCTACTCTCCGTTGGTTTAATGGAAAATTATTGAACTTCAATACTTTGCATGAATGTCTCTTCACTTGGAACAACCTGCCTGATAAGACAATCCAACTTTATTGTCTCCTGCCGGTCCCATTTGAGCCAAATTACGGTTTTGTGTTTCGTTAAACAAACCACGGTTTTGTGTTAATCCGTATATCTCTGAAAGGGGGTGGAAAGGTCCGTTATGGTCACGATTAAATCGTTATTAGAAGCTGGGGTTCACTTCGGGCATCAAACAAATCGATGGAACCCGAAGATGAAACGCTATATCTTTGGTGAAAAAAACGGCATTTATATTATTGACCTCCAAATTTCTCTCCAATGCTTCCAAAAAGCCTACGAATTTACCCGAGATACGGTAGCAGCCGGGGAATCCGTCTTATTCGTGGGAACCAAGCGGCAAGCCATGAGTATTGTGGAGGAAGAAGCCAATCGTTGCGGAATGTTTTTTGTCAACCAGCGATGGTTGGGTGGCATGTTAACGAATTTCCAGACGCTTCGTCGCAGCATCAACCAACTCAAAAAACTCGAAGCCGCGGAAACCGATGGCACTTACGAACGACTCAAGAAGAAGGAGATCGTTCGCATGAAAAAAGAGCAAGCCAAACTGGAAAAGTATTTGAGTGGCATCAAAGGCATGAACGATATTCCAGGATGCATTTACATATTGGACACCAGGATCCAGCATATTACCGTCAAGGAAGCTAATCGTCTTGGCATTCCGGTTATTGCCTTAGTAGACACCAATTGTGACCCTGAAGGCGTGGACTTTCCTATACCCGGCAATGACGATGCCATTCGATCGCTCAAATTGTTTACGGGACAAATTGCAGACGCCTGCATAGAAGGTACGGAACTTCGCCGGAAACGCCAAGAGTCAGCAGCGAATGGCGAGGGGTTCCTTCCCGACAATACCGAACAAGGTCATTCATCCGTTGGGGCAAACAAGAATACTCAACCTGTCTAAGAGGCCTGGGTTCATCCATTTGACCTTCAATTTATATTACTCAGTAGGAGAGCACGCGTATGTCTAGCTTGAGTGCCTTGGTGAAGGAGTTGCGAGGCAAAACCGGGGCAGGAATCCTCGATTGTCAAAAAGCCCTTCAAGACACAGAAAATGATGTCGAAAAAGCGATTGATCTGTTGCGTCAAAAAGGGTTGGCTGCTGCACAAAAGAAAGCGGGCAGAGAAACCAAAGAAGGCATTATTTCATCGTATATTCATTCAGGATCAAAAATCGGCATTCTGATAGAGGTCAATTGTGAAACAGACTTCGTCGCACGCAACGAAGAATTTCAAGCCTTCGTTAAGGAAGTGGCCTTACAAATTGCTGCCTCCCATCCTTTGTATGTGAAACGTGAAGAGATCCCCGAGAACTTGATAGAACGGGAAAAAAATATTTATCTCGCGCAAATGAAGGAATCAGGGAAGCCCGAAGCGGCGTGGGAAAAAATCATCAAGGGGAAATTAGAAAAATATTATCAAGAGCAGTGCCTCCTCGAACAAGCCTTCATTAAGGATCCCAGCGTCACCATCCAAGATCTCCTTTCGCAGAAGATCGCGAAGTTAGGGGAAAACCTCACGATCAGTCGCTTTACGCGCTACCAACTCGGCCAGGACTAATGCCGCTCAAATATCGTCGGGTCCTCTTAAAGATCAGTGGAGAAATGCTCGCCGGGGAACAAGCCTACGGCATTCAACCTTCCGTTTTACATAATCTCGCAGACGAAATTGCCGACGTCCTGACCCTGAAGGTGGAAATCGCGATTGTGATCGGAGGTGGAAACATTTTCAGAGGCCTCGCCGCCAGTGCCTCTGGCATGGAGCGAGCCTCGGCCGATTATATGGGCATGCTCGCCACCATGTTGAATGCTCTCGCTTTGCAAAACGCCTTAGAGAGCAAAGACGTCCCGACCCGCGTGTTATCCGCAATTGAAATGCGGCAGTTGGCGGAAAGTTACATTCGTCGTCGAGCCATTCGGCATTTGGAAAAAAAACGTGTGGTGATTTTTGCCGCCGGCACGGGAAATCCGTACTTCACCACCGACACCGCCGCCGCTCTGCGAGCCATGGAAATCGGTGCGGATGTCATCATGAAAGGCACCAAGGTTGATGGCATCTACGACGCAGACCCCATGACGACGCCCACAGCCAAACGGTTCACGGAATTACCATTTTTGTCGGTGCTCAATAAAAGCCTGAAAGTGATGGATGCCACAGCCATTACGCTGTGCATGGATAACGATCTGCCTATCATTGTGTTCAATCTCACCTCCTCAGGAAACATCAGGAAAATCATCGAGGGAGATTCTATTGGCACGATTGTCTCCAAAAATGCGACTGTCAATTAACGTGGGGAATGATCATGAACGATCCAACCATTCTTAAAACCACTCAGCGAATGGAGGGAGCTATCGAGCACCTCAAAAGAGAATTCATGTCCCTTCGAACCGGTCGCGCCTCATTAGGATTACTCGACCATATCACTGTTGATTATTACGGAACGCCAACTCCACTCAAGCAAGTCGCAAACTTAGCGATCCCTGAAAGCCGAATGATCACGATTCAACCCTGGGATACCTCCCAGATCAAGGAAATTGAACGCGCCATCATTAGCTCAGAACTGGGCCTCACTCCATCCAATGACGGCAAGCTCATCCGGCTCCCCATTCCCCCACTGAGCGAGGAACGACGAAAAGATTTGGTCAAACTCAGCAAAAAATATGGGGAAGAGACCAAAGTACAGATTCGTGGATTTCGTCGTGAAGGTAATGACGAACTCAAGCACCTTCACAAAGAAAGCTCACTGACAGAAGATGCCCAGCACCGGCTAGAAGCCGAAATCCAAAAGCTCACGGACAAATTCATACAGACCGTCGATGACCTCACCAAGAAAAAGGAGGAGGAAATACTCGCGATCTGAGGAATATTTGTGATACCTATCCGACCACCTTCATCTTCCGACCTTCGACACCTCCCGTCTCCGATTACCGTTTCTATCAGTCTTGATGCGCTTACCAGGAATTTCCAACAAATCCGCCAATCGATCGCTCCATCGACAAAAATTCTGGCCGTCATCAAAGCCGACGCCTATGGCCATGGAGCCATTCCTGTGGCTCAAACCTTGGAACCCTTGGGGATCTTTGGATTTGGCGTCGCATCCGTCATGGAAGGCATAGCGCTTCGTGAACACCACATTCACTGCCCTATTGTGGTCATGGGCCCTCTCTTACCGGAGCACCTACGCGAAATCATTCGCCATCAGCTGACCCCGGTGATTTCTCGGGCTGAAATCTTCCAACAACTCATCGACCAACTTCCCCCCCGTACCACCCCATTCCCCATCCACCTCAAAGTGGACACCGGATTACACCGGCTCGGCTTCGAAGTCGATCAAGCCCTCTCCCTCCTAACCACGTACTCCCTCTCAAACGCTCCCGTAGTAATAGAGGGCTTCTTAAGCCATTTTGCAGATGCCGATAACCATGAACACACGTTAACTAATCTGCAAATCCAACAATTTCTGGCATTTATCGACCAGGCCAAGAAGTTGGGAATCCACCCACCTCTGCTTCATATGGCCAATAGTGCAGGAATCCTGTTTCATCCAACCGCCCACTTAGGAATGGTCAGACCTGGCTTGATGCTGTATGGCTATGCACCCCGGCAGGAGGGGTCATCGCCATCCATCGCACTGCAACCAGTGATGCAGGCCACCACGTATGTGGCCCATCTCCGCTCACTGCAGCCTGGCGAAATTGTGGGGTACAACGCCCTCTTTCGCACACGAAGGCCTTCTCAGATCGCCGTTCTGCCGGTGGGCTATACCCACGGATTTCCCCGTCACCTGACCGGAGTCGGGCATGTCCTGCTCAAAGGAGAACAGGCCCCCATCATTGGAAAAATATGCATGGATATGATGATGGTAGATGTCACGGACATCCCCCACCCCGCGGTCGGAGAAGAAGTCATGTTATTGGGAAGGCAGGGAACGCAGGAAATAACGGCGGAAGATTATGCAGGTTGGTTAAAAACGATTCCCTATGAAGTGCTGTGCGGGATTGGAGGAAAAGCCAACCGGATCTACCTGCCCCAGACACTCGGCTCTTCCCCGCCACCATAACCAGACAAAACAATCCAGGAATAACGCGTCTCTCAACACATTGATCCCTTCTCAACACAGGCACTTCCCTCAAGAGGTTAGGCAAACCCTTTAAGGATCATGACGTTTTCAGCTTACGCTTTAAATGTTTCTCCACACTTGCCACCTTGCCGGCCAACCGGTTTTTATGTCCACGCCGATAATCAACTTTAATTACACAGGAAATCCGCGGACAGTCCTTTTTCATCCTGGTATAGCATTGCTTCACCACTCGAAACACGTCATCCCACTCGCCTTCCAACACCGTTCCCATGGGATTGAGGCGGTACTCCACCCCACTTTTATCAATCAGGTCTAATGACCGGGACACATATTTTCCAACACTTTCTCCCTTACCAAGCGGCGACATGCTAAATTCCAGCAGCACCATTACGCACCTTCCTTTCCAACCGGTTCCACCTGCTCCTCACTGGACAACTTCCAACTATTGGGATACTGCAACTCGCCGGTCAATTGAAAGCCTCTGACCGCTTCCGTCAATCGCTCCCGCCGCCGAAGATCGCTCACTTCAGTGCTCTTCAGCTCTTCACGCAGCGCACCTAACCAATCCAGGAACTGGTCGAATTCCTCATCAAAAACCGATTCAAGATTTTCACGAAGCACCTTGGCCAACGCTGGAGCGGTTCCACTCGTACTAATCGCGATTCGGAGATTCCCGCGTTTCACCAGCGCAGGCATCACAATCGTCGAATACTCAGGCAGATCGATCGACCACACCAGACAGCGTTCTGTTTTTGCCAGCTCAAACAAGGACTTGGCCAAATCCAGATCATCCTTCAACACATTCATAATCAGCACAACCCCTTGAGCATCGCCGGATCGAAAGGTTCGTCCCCGGTGGATTATTTTCCCTGAGGCAGTCAATTTCCGCAAATCGACATGAAGGGTCGGATTAACCACGGTAATCTTTGCTCCGGCATCCAACAAGCGATGCACCTTCTCCACCGCTTCCTCATCACCACCAATCACCATACACTGGCGACCATCTAGATTGACTGTCACTTGAAATCCTACATTCATAGGCATATATGTTTCTCCTTTATACAACCAAAGCATCTTAGCCAAGTCATCGGGCTGAGAGAAAGACCAATTTTCGCGTCATCCCTCATCAGCTTTAAGCTACCTTACATACACAAATCGAGAATCCCTTTTCAACCAGAAGATGAAACCATTCGAAATTCCAATGATTCTGGAGTCTTCAGCAAATTTCAGAGAGGTGGCCACAACAGGTGCCGACCACGTGCCAAGAATCGCACCAACATGGGGAAACACGTGAATGAGCAGGAGAACGTAAACGGTAGGATGGAAAAACAGGATGGAGATTGCCTAAACGGACCAACGAAACCTGGCCCAGAATCCTAAAAGGTTGCGAAGCACCGGTTCCTTCGCCATCTTCTCATCTTTAGCAGTGGAAATGGACTTCGTAGAGATCCTGTTGGAGTCGAATGATTACCCATTAACCAAGTTGGCATTGAATAGGCAGCTCTATCGTAAACGTGGTGCCATTCCCTAGCTCACTGTCGACGGTAATGGTTCCGCCATGGGCGTCAACCACATCTTTCACGATTTTGGTCCCTAGGCCCGTGCCCCCGGGTTTTCCACTAATCGCCTCCTTGCTGAATAAGCGATCACGGATTTCCGGAGGCATCCCCCCGCCTGTATCGGCAACCCGAATCACAACGGTTTTGGCCTCTGGGCCTAGCGAACCAACAATGGTCACCGATCCACCGACGGGTGTTTCCGGGATCGCATTATTGATCAAATTGTACAAGGCATTGAACAGGCGATGAGTATCCGCCTGAATGAGAGGAAGTGAATCAAGGCCCTGGACACGCAAGGACACCCCTTTCTCTGTGGCCCAGAGTCTCAGTGAGGCAAAGACATCTTCGACAACGCCGGCGACTTGGCAAGATGAAAGTCGGAGCGGACTGGTGAGGCCTTTCACCGTATCAGCAATTTCCCGAACTCGATCCTGAATACGGCGAGCGTTATTCACGACCATATCAAGCGCTTCCTTCGTGAAATTTCTGCTGGCTTCCACCTCTTTCATGGACACCGGCATCCCGGTTATCTTCCCAAAATGCTCTTCAAGCTCCTCCTCCACCAGCTTGGCCCCATTAATAACAGGCATGAGCATGTTTTTCATATCGTGACCGATATCCCCCACCACCCGGGCTACCTCACCAAGTTTGGTTTCCTCCAATAATTGTGCAGCCATGAGGTTGCGCTCGGTAATGTCCTGAAACGTCACCACAGCTCCGACCAATTTTCCCTCTTCCCACATCGGCCTGCTGGTGTATTCCACTGGAAATCTGGTGCCGTCTTTACGCCACAGCACCTCATCATAAACACGATGCACCTTGCTATCCTTGAAGGCCGCATACATCGGACATTCTTCTTGTGGATAGGGGGAGACCCCATCGGGCTTGGTATGGTGCATCGTGTCATGCATGAGGGTTCCAATGAGTTCCTCAACTTCATACCCCAGCATCTTCGCCCCTATCAGATTCACAAACGTGGTCTTCCCTTCCAAATTTAAACCGTAAATCCCCTCTCCCATGGAACCGAGAATACGTTCATTTTGCCTACAAACCATTTCTTCCTTTTCCAGAGCTCTCTGCCGGCCAATGGCCGTCGTCAGACGGTCTGCCACCATACCCAAACTTTGCATAGTAAACTCCGACAAAGAATGTCGGGAAAACAAGGCCATGACCCCAATGACTTCGTGGTCTCTCATCAATGGGAATCCTGCGAAGGCCACGAGGCCCTCTCGCCTAGCCCATTCTTGTTCTGGGATGCGGGGATCCCCCATAACCGCATTAGTCAGATGCGGTTTCTGCTCAGACGCAATCTTCCCAATTTTCAAGTGGCCAACCCGCACACGACCGTGGGGGCCATTCAGATGCGTATAGAGTCCGGCGCTGGCTTGCAACTCCAAGACCTGGTCTTCCACATTGAGCGTCCAGATACGGGCGAAGGCTGCATCAATATGTCGAACAATCGCTTCGGTACATGCTTGAAGAAGGTCTCGAAATGCTAGATGCTTATTGATGATTTGCCCCACCTCGGCGTCTAACGCGAGCAAGCAGTTGCGTTCAACCAATGACAATTCCGCCTGTTTGTGCTGAGTAATGTCCCGTCCCACCAGAAGCCGGCCAACAACCATCTCGTCTTGAGCCACATTACTCACATTGGCTTCAATCCATCTTTCGGAACCGTCCGGTCGAATCACCTTAAACTCGACCAATGGGGGCACCGAGACTCCCGCACGAATAGAAGCAAGCCGTGATTCTGCCAAAGCCGCGGCCTCCGGAGAGAGGCATTCCATGAGTGGGGACCCAAGAAGGTCTTCTAGAGACCGTTCAAATAATTTCAGAGCTTGCTGATTCACCCAAAGAATCTTTCCAGATAAATCTGCATAAAAGACGGCATCGTTGATATTATTGAGGGTCAAGTGAAAATGATTTTCGCTCTCCGCCAGGGCTTGCTCTGCCTTGTGACGAGCAGAGTGGTCACACACAAAGAATACCAGGCATTGACTGCCGCCAAGTTCCATGATCGAGGCTGAAATTTCGCAGGAAATGGGACGGCCCGACTTGGTGAGGCATGTCAATTCATTTGTCCACCCCTCCCCTTGCGCTCTTACAGAATCACAGAACGCGTGGAACTTGTGGATATCGTGCCCATGAATGACAGAGAGAGGAATGGACAATAATTCCTCATGGGAATATCCCAACACCTCGCAGGCCCTGGGATTCACATTCAGCATTCGGTCTTCCTGAAGATCAAGCACAAAGATCGCATCGTTCGAGGTGACAAAGATTTTCCGGAAACGTTCCTCGCTATCTTTTAAGGATTGTTCCGCGCGCTTACGCTCAGAGATGTCACGGATGATGCCACAATAAAAGACTTCTTCTGTTTCCACAGAACAAGAGAGAGAAAGCTCAATAGGAAATTCCTCCCCTCCCTTTCTCAAGCCGTGTAGTTCGACCGTTTTCCCAACCACCCGCATTTCACCAGTTGATCTGAACCGCTCAAGACCTTGTTGATGGGCTTGACGATAACGAGGAGGCATCAGAAGGGTAAGGGGGTTCCCAACGACTTCCTCCGCGGTATATCCAAACATGTTGTGCGCGGCTTCATTCCACGACAGGATGTTCCCCTCCTGATCTCCCAATATAATCGCATCCTGAGCAGCCTGAACGATTGCGCGGTACCGTTCTCCATTCGCAATGAACCCACTAATGGTATTCTCAGTTATTCTTCTAGCGGCTTTAAACTCCAACGCCCGCCGCAGGGTATCGTTGAACTCATCCGCGGTATAGGGTTTTTTGAGAAAATCAAAGGCGCCATGGTTTAAGAATTCGGGTTTGTCCTTGGTTTCCAGCATGCTGCTGAGAATGACAATTGGGCAATGGGGGTTTGATTGTTTCAATGAACTCAGGAGGGACAACGCTTCCGTATCCGGCTGATTCCCATCCATCAGCACAACATCGTAAGAGCGTTGATTGACTTGAGTGAGGGCCTCTTGCCCTGTATTCACAACCACGACCGAATATCCTTCGCGCTCCTGAAGGTCAGGGAGGGTTCCCTCAGGATCCTTATCAACGATGAGGATAGTAGAGGCAATTTGAATTTTAGGGTTGAGACCCAAGATTCCCTCCCCTCCATGACGTGCAAACAGTCACGCTCACAGGGCAAAGCAAAAAAGGACTAAAGATGCGACATCGTGGGCTAGCTCTACTTGCAAGCCCTTCTGATTTTGCAATTGGTCCCTTGAGCGGCCAATTCACAATACCTCGAAACACATCTATTCACCGTTTCCTCTGGACCATATAAAGGAACCCCGAACAAGCTCGCGCATGACGTGCAGCCGATCCTTGGAGATGCCAATGTTCCATTAGTTCCGCGTATTGGGACAAAATTCTTCAATAATGTCAAGCATATCCCCTCTAAGAGCTCCTGACGCCCCCCCAATCCTGGCATAGGATTTTCCCAGCTTCACAAAACAAAGAGGAAGCCAACAATCAAACTTTCGCAAAATTAGAGGGAATATCATTGTGAAATAATGAGAGACCACACGAAAGGAATGGGAGATTGCACAGGAAGACTTTTCTTAACAGCTCAGGACGGTAGCAGGAAACCTAGAAACGACAATTGAACCGCATCGCTCCCGTTCAGACTTCGAGAGCCTCAGCACGAACGGGTTGGAAAGGCCAGCACCCGCTTGGTGAGAATTCGTTCGCCCTGAGCCCCTCGTCCGGCGCGGCAGTCGAAGGGACTGCCCTGCCCTGAACGGAGTCGAAGGGAAACGGGATGTTCAACTGCCGTTTTGAGGATAAATTCAGAGCAGGGGGAACTGCATCGCGAATACATTTTGGATGGAAAATTGATGGCAGATTGCACGTTACGTGGCAGGATGCTGCAGACTTTCTGAACTTTGAATACCAAGAGACTCATAGATTTTCAACGTCGCCTTTGATTTATTCAAGGTATAAAAATGAATCCCCTTCACTTTATGATCAACAAGATCCACCACCTGTTCGGTCGCCCAGTGAATGCCCACCCCTTCCGCATAGTCATCATTCTCCGCGCGATCCATAGCCCGTAACAGCTTCGCAGGAATACGGGCACCAAGCGCCAGCTCAGACATGCGAGCCATGCCCTTTCGAGAAACAATCGGCATAATGCCCGCGATGATCGGCACTTTAATGCCCACCACCTCGCAGCGTTCACAAAAATCAAAAAAGTCGCGATTATCAAAAAATAATTGCGTGCAAATATAATCGGCTCCCGCATCGACTTTTCGCTTCAGATTATCCATTTCCTGTAACCGGTTAGGCGTACCGGGATGTCCTTCGGGAAATCCCGCCACCCCCACGCCCATATCAGGAAACTGCTGTTTAATAAACGACACCAGTTCAGATGCAAACTGAAAGCCATCCTCAGGAATCTGCACATCCGTGCTTCCCTTGGGAGGATCTCCTCGCAAGGCCATAATATTATGAATACCGCTCGCCTGGTATTTCGAGAGAATATGATGAATTTCCTGCCGCCCGGACCCCACGCAGGTTAAATGCGACACAATCGTCAGATCGGTTTCCCGTTGCAGCTTCACCACTAAATCGTGCGTGCGTTCACGGGTAGACCCGCCGGCACCATAGGTCACACTGACATACGCAGGTTTTAACGGCATGAGGGCCGAAATCGCTTCAAAGAGTTCTTGAAACGCCCGTTCCGTTTTTGGAGGAAAAAACTCAAAACTAATCGCAGGATTATGCGTCCGCAACACCTCTGAAATATGCATGTCCATACCTTAAATCGCTCACCAACATTTGTCTAGTCTCTAAGAGGTTTCCCAGCTTGAATGAAGGACAGGAAGGGGCCTCATGCACCAACGAACGAGACTCGCCCCCACAAGGCCCGTCAGAACCAGAACGGTCAGAAGATGAAACAGCGTCACACTCCCAATCGCAATGGGAATTCCCTGTGCCTGTAGGGTATCCAGAAACATCACATACCGGATCATCCCCATCAGCACCAGAGTGATCACGGTACAAAGAAGCCCGCCCCAAACAAGCCCTTTAACCTGGGGCACCATAAACGACGCATTCAACAAGACCAGGGCCACCAAGGCAGACATCACCCCCACAAAGAAGAACGCAGAGGCCAAGCCAGTCCCATCAATCAGTCCTCCCCTCGGCACCTCACCCAAGACGAGAAACAACCAGGGTCCGATGAACATTTGCGGAACCAGCCCCGATAACATCCAACCAACCCCGTAGCGAACATGCGCATCAGAAGGAACGGAGCGTGAACGGGAGATGGAGGCAGATTCAGCCGACGCGCCGGACCAGCCGAGCAGCCCTAGCAGCGTCACCACCAATCCCCCGGTAGCCAAGCTGGCAAAAAGGAGATGCAGGCTTTTAGGAACCACACGAATCCAATCCACGGTCGACAATCCGAGTACAAACCATCCACCAGCCACATGCCCCTCATGAGCCATCGTATCCCATCGAACAACCCACAACACTCCCATTCCAAGAAAGAGAACGCCCGCACCACCCAGCCAGACAATCCGAGCATGCATTCCGGGACCATCTTGCTGCCGGCTTTTCCACAGACAGACTGCGCCCAACACAACACCCACCATTTCCTCATAGCTCCACGGCCCCTCGGCAATATGGGATTCGGGCATAGGGTGACCAAGGATCGCCGGCACGAAAAGACCGACGATCCCGGACAGCACCAATAAACCAAGCGTCAAACGAAGAACCAGGTGACCAAGGACATCACGCAGGCCTCTATAAGGGGAATCGCCCTGCCATCGACAAAGCAGTTCTGTCATCAGCAACAGAAGCGTCAACCCTAACGGCAACACCATCCGCCACACATCCAAGACCGTAAACAGAAGAAAACCGTCCACCATATCAATCATCTTTCTTGAGAGGGCTATCGTACATCCGGTGCCTCACCCTCGTGCAATTGTGACGCTCCCGATGGTGAAACCATGCCGGCACATCCGGTTTCGTGGTTGGCTCATCTCTATCGGCATCCTTAACCACTCCTCATACGATGAACAATTTCTCGAATTCTCCAGATGCAAAAGGCCCCCTCTTCCTCCTAAAGTGTGTCAACAACCAAATACGTCGTCACCCTCAACGAAGGCTTCGTTCCTCCTTCGAAACAAAGCCCCGAAGGGCGAGGGAGCTTTGAAATGGCTAAATGGTGCGGGACGGCATGAGGTCCCAACATTCAGCACCTCTATCCTTTAGCAAAAACAAACCGTCTCACACAAAGACAAATTGTTCCAGCTCGCAAAAAAGATTGAATCGGTAAATACACATATTCCTCACAATTAGGCAATCGTAGGGTGTGAACGGGCACAAATGCCATTGGCACATCAGTTGCTTCTGTAGAAATTGCAGGAGAGAGAGGCAGTAAGTAAGCCGTGCAGAACGGTCAATATTCACCATTTCCAGCAGACGTGTACAACAGGGAGGTCGACATGAAAGGGATGTCTTCAGGATGGGCAATTGGGACCATGGCACTTGTATCCGGAATCGCATTGGGAATCGCAGCAGGGCTGTTGTGGGCCCCACAGTCCGGGAAACGAACCAGAGAGGACCTACAGGATCTTGCCACCGATACATTCGACCAAGCCGAAGACTGGATTGACTCCACAAAAGAAACAGTTGACGATTTCGTCAAAAAGGGGAAAGCGGCCGTCATGGGCGCTTAATCCCATAAAATTTTTCACGCAAATTGTCCGACAATGTTCAAGGCATGCCGAGCCATGAACGAATGGAGCATACAGTGGGAGGCCATGTCATGCTGAGCCTTTCGGCAAACCAAGGCACGTTCCATGAAGGATCGTACTCAGCCGTGGGTGCTCCACCTGGGCAAAGATTCTTCGCCCTGAGCTCAGAATGACAAACGGGTGAGGGCCTTGTCAGATCAGCATACCTATGTGTGTTCCTTGTCTGAAGGGGGTCATCTCTATTGGGACACGGAACCCCATAGATTCTTCGAAACATGATGACTTGGACGCCAGAACAACCCGAAAAAAAACCCGAGGAACAATTCATCCTTTCTCAACTCTTTCTGCCCAGAGGACTACAATTGGCTCCCAGCAGGACATCCCATTGACCTTACAAAGATTTTGGTATCTACTACGTAAGCGTGCCTCCACAGTCACAAGTGATTCCTGAAATTTTGAGCGTGATACCCCGCATTGGTCTGCTGTACATTCACCAAGCACAACCCCTTCCCATTCGCAGGAAGATTCCCTTTCCTGACGGATGTCTCCGCCGAGGGAAGGCTGCACGAATCCGGTAGGACACGAAACACGAAACCAGCCCAGTTCTTGGACCACCACAACAGATAAAGGACACACGATCTTTCCATGGCAGGGATAATACAAACTCCATTTCATCAACGAATCGTGATCGGCGTCGAAATTGAGGCCTACAGCATCAATGTCACCGATCACAAAATTGGCCGGCGTTTGTCAAAACCCCGGCCGGGTCTATCGGAATCCGGCGAACGGTTTACCCGGGATGCCTCCATCGGCAGTGAATATAACAGTCGCCCATTCACCACCATCCGCGAAAGCCTGTTTTTACTCAAAGCCGGGTTGCGCAAATATTTGCGTGGACTCTATCGCAGCCGGGAAGAGGATCAGGACTATCGTGTCCCCTTATTTGTGGGAGGCTGGACGAACCGGTTTGCCGGCATGCACCTCCATATCTCTGTCGCCAATCGTAAACTCACCAAACAAGAAGCCACCGCCCTCAGTTGGCATCTCCATGACCAACTCCCGTTGTTCATCGCCACCGGAGCCAATTCCCCCATATGGGACAAAAAAGTTACGGGCAAAGCTTCCAACCGGTTTCTTCGTGGCAATGCCACCTACTTCACTCCCACGAAACGAGGTGATCTCACATCGGTCGACACCAGGGAACTGGTCTATAGCAAAGGCCGAAAAACCAAACCTCCCACTCTGGAAATCCGGGTCTTCGATTCCAACATTCCGGAATTCGTCGTGGCCAATTTATGCCTGGTCAAAGCAGTCTGCCTGCGATGGCTCAGAGGAGAAGCAGCGGCCAATCGCATGAGCCATGCCGATTACCTCCTCGCCAGAACGGAAGCCGCCACCAAAGGCATGAACGCCAAGCTTCCCTGGAAACGCGAATGGATATCAGCTCCGGACTATTTAGACCGGTTTTTATGGGAACACCGGGAAGAATTCGACGCCATGGATATTCCTGAAGAGATCTACGAGGTCCTGCGCCTGCTCAAACGCCGATATAACGGGGCTCGACTCATTCATGATGCGGTGGCCCTGGCCATTCGTGAACACCCGCAAACGTGGCAACGCCGGTTCGCCAAGCGATATCGCTCAGGATTAGCCCATTTGCTCAGTGGCAACACCTTGCAGGACTTTGCCACCGAATTAGGAGCCCCTTTCCCAAGCACCGAACGCGTGTGGCTCGGCCGGAAGCGAGGATCCATCGATGAGTAAACGGTTCCCCGCCCCGTTAATCGGCATCACCTGCGAAGCCGTATCCAAACGCAAGGACTTTGCCAACTACGACTTGCTATGCGATCACCGCTATGCGACCGCCGTCACCGAAGCGGGCGGGCATCCGGTGTTGCTGCCCATTAACCACAGGGAAACCCTTCGCAACCGCTATCTGGAAGGCATCGACGGGTTGGTCATTGTCGGAGGAGACGACCTGGACCCGACCTGGTATGGAGAAGCCCCCAAAAAACGCACAAAAGTTGCCTTTCAAAACCGATCGAAGTTTGAAGCCTGGCTGTACAAGGCCGGGAAAACCCGTCGTTTACCCATTTTAGGAATTTGCTATGGCATGCAGCTGATCAATGTTCTGGAGGGAGGAACCCTTCATCAACATATTCATCCGCCCAAGCAAGGCTACAACGTGGATCACGAAGGAAAGAAAAACGGGCTGCATCCCATCAAAGTCATTCAGGGCACCCGATTGGCCAACATCCTGGGAAGGGGTCGTAAGGTGGTGGCCACTGAGCATCACCAGGGCGTCCGGACGCTCGCTCCCGACTTCATCCCTTCCGCCATCGCCAGCGACGGACTCATTGAAGCGATGGAACATCCAAAGTACCCGCATATTTTCACCGTGCAGTGGCATCCGGAACGACAGCTCCGCAGCCAAACCACACAACGGCTCTTACGCGCATTCGTCCGATCCTGCCAACATTACCAACGCACACGAAACCCCTAATCGTCCCCGAACTCGTCCAATCGTCAGCCACACGAATTCGTGAGGAGGAAGGGGGAAGGAATTAGGAGTGGAATGGGAAGGTGTCGCGCATTGCGTTAGAGACAGACTGGATGTCACCATTCCGGCAGAGGACA
>JAOTTP010000146.1 GCA_029864405.1 Nitrospirota bacterium | reverse complement strand
ACTCCAGGCGGGTAGCGTGCAGGAACTGATCGTCGAGCGCGCGGCGAACCGCGGCCTGGTGGGCAATGTCTACGTCGGACGGGTGGCCCGCGTGCTGCCCGGAATGCAATCTGCGTTCGTCGACGTCGGACTTGAGCGCGCCGCGTTCCTCCACGTCGCCGACATTCACGGCGAGCGGCGCCCGAACGGCGAGGCGGGGCGGCCCATTGAGCGCATTCTTGCCGGAGGGCAGCCGATCGTCGTGCAAGTGCTGAAGGATCCGATCGGCACCAAGGGCGCGCGGCTCTCGACGCAGATTTCGATTGCAGGTCGCATGCTGGTCTACCTCCCGCAAGACCCCCACATTGGCATCTCGCAGCGGATCGAGGACGAAACCGAGCGCCAGCTGCTGCGCGAGAAGCTTAAGGAGCTGCTGCCCGAGGATGAAAAAGGCGGATTCATCATCCGAACGCTTGCCGAGGCCGCGAGCCACGCGGAGCTCGCCGCGGACATCGACTACCTGCGACATCTGTGGCGCGACCTCGATGCCCGTGCGCAAAGGGCGCCGGCACCGACGCTCCTGTACCAGGACTTATCGCTCGCACAGCGCGTGCTGCGTGACATCGTTTCGGAAAACACCGCGGTCGTGCGCGTCGATTCGCGCGAGAATTTTCAGAAGCTGGTCGCCTTCGCGGAATCCTATACGCCGAACATTCTGCAGCGCATCGAGCACTACACGGGCGAGCGGCCGCTGTTCGAACTGTACAACGTGGAGCCCGAAATCGAGAAGGCGCTCTCGCGCCGGGTCGACCTCAAATCGGGCGGCTATTTGATCATCGATCAGACCGAGGCAATGACCACGATCGACGTCAACACCGGCGGATTTGTCGGGCAGCGCAACTTCGACGACACCGTGTTTAAGACCAATCTCGAGGCCACGCAGGCCATCGCACGGCAGTTGCGTCTGCGCAATCTGGGCGGCATCATCATCGTTGATTTCATCGACATGGATAGCGACGAGCACCGAGGCGCCGTGCTCGAGGAGTTCAAGCGCGCGCTGGTGCTGGATCGCACGCGCATGACCGTCAGCGGCTTCACCCAGCTCGGTCTCGTCGAGATGACGCGCAAGCGCACGCGCGAGTCGCTCGCGCACGTGCTGTGTGAACCCTGCCCCACCTGCGAGGGCCGCGGCGAGGTGAGGACCGCACGTACCGTGTGTTACGAAATCCTGCGCGAGATCCTGCGCGAGGCGCGCGCCTTTAACGCACGCGAGTACCGCATCCTGGCCTCTCACGCAGTCAATGACCTTTTTCTCGAGGAGGAGTCGGGCGCGCTCGCGATGTTGTCAGATTTCATTGGCAAGCCGATTTCGATGCAGGCCGAAAGCAGTTATTCGCAGGAGCAATTCGACATTGTTCTCATGTGACGTAAAGTCCAATGACTGATCTTTGTTTTACGAGTGCCAAGAAGCTGGCGCGATTAATCCGTACGCGCAAGCTGTCGTCTACCGAGGTCGTGCGCGCCTTCATTGCACAGATCGAGCGCGTCAATCCGCACGTCAACGCCATCGTGACCTTCGTGCCGGAGCGCGCGCTTGCCCGCGCCAAGGCGCTCGACAAGCGCCTGGCGCGGCCGCGCACCGCAGACGCTGGGGCGCTGGCCGGATTGCCGATCGCCTACAAGGACCTCGTCCTAACCAAGGGCATCCGCACGACCAAGGGCTCGCCGATCTACGCCGACTTCGTTCCGAACGAGGATGCTGTACTCGTCGAGCGCGTGGCCTCCGCGGGGGCGATCACGCTTGGCAAGACGA
>JAOTTP010000145.1 GCA_029864405.1 Nitrospirota bacterium | reverse complement strand
AGGGGTCGAGCGGACGCACCGGCCACACCGAGTCGGTCGAGGTCGTATACGACCCGCAAAAGGTCAGCTATGAAACGCTTCTCGCCGCATTCTGGAAGAACCACGACCCGACCGTCATCAACCGCCAATTCTGCGACAGCGGATCACAATACCGGCCCGGAATCTTCTACCACAGCGAAGAGCAGAAACAGCTCGCCGAGGATTCGAAGGCGAAGGTCATGAAAACCAAGTCCTTCCCGCAGCCCATCGTCACACCGATCGAGATGGCGGGTGCCTTCTGGCCCGCCGAGGGCTACCACCAGGACTACTACAAGAAAAATCCAGGCCGTTACAAATTCTACGTGACCGGCTGCGGCCGTTACCGGCGGCTCGAGGCGCTCTGGGGCAAGCACTGAATCAGAACTTGCGCACCCGCTCGATGTCCGAGACGCGACCGCCCACGAAAGTGATCGTGGTCGTGAACGGATCCGCAACCGTCGGCATGTAGGTCCAGGTCGCGAGCGACCAGCCGACGCGTGCCGCCCCGCTGACGTTGCGCCCGATCTGCACCGTCGATGGTGCCGCATAGGCAATCCCCTGAGGGCCGCCGAAATCCGGCGGGCCCGCGTAGCCGAGCACTTCGCCCTCAGTCATGCCACGCCGGATGCTGATGTACTTGCGAAACTGAAGCCCGCGCGGCGCCGGTGGCTCGGCCGCCGCGTGCGCGGCCGCGAGCTTGGCATCCTGTTCCTCGCGCGCGGCGATGCGTTTTTCCATGCGCTCGCCCTGGCAGCGGATCGTGTAGCACTCTTGGCTGTCGGGCGACGGCGCGCCAGGTTGCGTCTGGATGAAGATGAGCTCGGCGTTCACCCCTGGCGGCGGCGGCGAATTCGAAAAGTGTGTCGTCCCCTTGGCGTCAACCCAGCGATAGACCTGGGCGGACGCGTCCAGGGCGAAGAAGAAAACAGCGAGCGCCAAGGCGAGCTTCAGCATGGCGACCTCCGGATGCAATCCCAGCCGCTACTTTAGCGCAGCTCGGGCTTCCTGTGAGTCGCGCGCCGAGCCAGATGCAACTTCCCGCGCTACCGCCCGCCGGAAACGTCGATCACCGCGCCATGTACGTACGAAGCCGCGTCAGAGGCGAGCCAGAGCACGGTCTCGGCGACCTCCTCTGGCGATCCCGCACGCCCGATCGGTACGGTCGGCCCCACCGCATCGATCGTCGCCTGCCCGCCGTGCGCTGCGTGGATCTCGGTCTCGATCATGCCGGGCCGGATCGCGTTCACGCGCACGCCTTCCTTTCCGACCTCCTTCGCGAGACCCACCGTCATGCTGTCGAGGGCGCCCTTGCTCGCCGCGTACGGCGTTTCGGCGGCCAGACCACCATGGCGCGCGGCGACCGAAGATACCGTGACGATCGAGCCGCCCTGACCACCATGGCTTGTCGACATCCGGCGCAACGCCTCGCGGTTGCAGTAGAACACGCTGAAGGTGTTCGCCGCGAACACCTGCTGCAGGAGGTCGGCATCCATCTCATCGGCGCGGCATTGGCGTCCGATGATGCCGGCGTTGTTGACCAGCACGTCGACCCGCCCGAGTTGACGGTCGACTTCGGCAAACAGCCGCGTGACCTCGTCGTCACGGCTCACGTCGGCCTGGATCGCAACCGCACGCTGACCCCGCGCACGGATCTCGCTCGCGATCGCCTCCGCCGGCGTCTGGCTGCGGGCGTAATTCACGCATACGTCGTAGCCGCGCGCGCCTGCGAGCTTCGCAATCGCGGCACCGATACCGCGTCCCGCACCCGTCACGATCATT
>JAOTTP010000090.1 GCA_029864405.1 Nitrospirota bacterium | reverse complement strand
AAACATCCCGGGACAGCCCAACCGTCCTTTTTTTTTGGAAAAAGACCCTGATGTCAGATGTGGATAATTAGGTTATAACCAGCCCACTCAGTGTGGAAAGTTGCTTAGCGGGCCCTTACTCTCAAAATGTCATACCGCCACGTAGCTTCTCCAATAATTTTTGGTATCGTGGGAAAAGGCATGGTTATAGAAAAATCCCTGGCCTGGTTTGGAGGAATTTCCAACAAGATCTCAACGTCTTCTTGTCCGACAATTTCACATTCTGTCAGATGGCAATCCTCAATCGTAGCCTGGAGTGTTGCGGAAAGTATGGTAAAACTCTGAGCAGCATTCTGAAGCCGCCCAGTTACCACAAACGACCGGGAGTTCAGTCCTGGTCGAACCTGCATGTGAGAAAGTTGAGCCTGGGCAGCAGGAATCCGCTGAAATTCCAACTCCCATTCCTGGGTATCCTGCCAAATGATAAACCCGATAGCCCCCAACAGGACCATCAGGGTCATTCCCAGAGCGCGGCGAAATTTCGGCAAATACGTCGCCACCAAAATCATGATCAATATCAAAAGGATAATGGCAATGCGCAGCATGGGTCCCACTCAAGATTCAATGGAAAAACTTCTTCTTACTTTGCTAAGACCCTATCGGTCCAGGGGATAATATTCTTTCACTAGAGGATATAATGCCAGATTTGTCTCGTGAAATCGTAATTACCTCCACCCTAGCTCGGAAGGCAGGAGAGGTTGTCATGAAAATCTATCAAGAAAACTTTGCGGTCACGTACAAAGATGTCAACGATCCCGTCACCCAAGCCGATCAACAGGCCAATGCCCTTATCGTAGATGGATTACACACCCATTTCCCAGAGGATTCCATCGTAGCAGAGGAAAGCCCCCTCCCTTCCACCTCTTTGACCACAGGTCGAGTCTGGTACGTAGATCCCCTGGATGGAACGAAAGAATTTATTGCACACAACGGTGAGTTTTCCATCATGATCGGACTGACCATCGATGCTCGCACCAAACTTGGCGTTGTCTATTGGCCTACCCGTGACCACCTCTATGTCGGCCTGACGGATGAGACGGCTTGGATAGAACGCAACGGGATTCGCCAGAAACTCTCAGCTCTCGAATCCAAGAGCCCCCCCAACATTTCACTCGTCACGTCTCGTTCACATCGATCCCCAATCCTTTCGACCATTCAACAATCATTGCACATCCACAATGAACAACACATGGGAAGTGTCGGGCTGAAAATTGCGCATATTGCGCAAGGAAACGCCGACGTCTACATTGAACCCAGTCCGTATACGAAGGCATGGGATGCCTGTGCACCTGAAGCCATTTTGCGAGGAGCCGGTGGATACTTCACCGATATCCACGGGAAACCGATCCAATATGGACTCAATAATTTTCGCAACCTTCACGGGTTGGTCGGAAGCACTCGAGACTGTCATCAACGCGTGATTCAAGCCTTGACGGGCCGATGTTCCTCGTGTGAAGGTTGACACCTTTTTCCAGCGATTCTTAGAATTCGTTTCGTAATACCTTTTCAGCGACTTTTTCCATCATCACTCTCACACGACCATGAGAACAGACCTCGTCATTATCGGAGGCGGCTTGGCCGGATCAGAGGCGGCTTGGCAGGCCGCCAACGCTGGAGCCAAAGTGACCCTGTATGAAATGCGGCCTAAGGAAGAAACGGCCGCCCATAAAACCGATCAATTGGCCGAGATTGTCTGCTCAAACTCCTTGGGATCCAATGATCCTCTCAGCGCTCCCGGAATATTGAAAGAGGAAATGCGGCAATTGCATTCCTTGATCATCCAAATTGCCGATGATGTGCGGATCCCAGCAGGGACCGCATTGGCGGTGGATAGAGACCAATTTGCCCGCAAGGTGACCCAGACGTTAACAGAGCACCCGAATATAAAAATTCTTCGAGAAGAGATTCATGAAATTCCCGATGATGCGCTGTGCATTATTGCCACCGGCCCTTTGACGTCCCCCAAATTATCTGAAGCCATCATCCAGTTCACCCAATCGAAAAACCTGTTTTTCTTCGACGCTATTTCACCAATTGTGGATGCTGATTCGCTCAACACAGACAGGACGTTTCTGGCATCCCGCTATGAAAAGGGCACGGCGGATTACGTGAATTGTCCTATGGACGAAGAAACCTATAATGCCTTTTATCACGCCTTGATCGAAGCTGACCGGGTCCAGCCAAAGTCTTTCGAGAACGTGCCGTATTTTGAAGGGTGTCTCCCGATTGAGGTCATGGCCGACCGTGGTCGCCAAACCCTATTGTTTGGTCCCCTCAAACCGGTGGGATTAATTGACCCCAAAACCGGCCAACGTCCCTATGCTGTGTTACAATTACGTCCAGAAAACGTTCATGGCTCCTGCTATAATCTGGTAGGATTTCAAACCAAACTCACCTACCCGGAACAACGCCGAATTTTCAGAATGATTCCTGGATTGGAGCAGGCCGAATTTTTACGGTGTGGAAGCATACACCGGAATACGTATATCAATGCACCGATCCTCTTACAAGACACCTTGCAAGTAAAAAAACAGCCGCGCATCTTTTTTGCCGGACAATTGGTTGGCGTAGAAGGATATGTGGAGGCCGCGGCCAGTGGTGGAATAGCCGGAATCAATGCCGCTCGGATCTTATCAGGCCGTTCTCCGGTCACCCCCCCTTCCTCTACCGCTCATGGGGCACTTCTCCATTACATTACGACCTGTGAGCCAAAGTACTTTCAACCAATTAACTCCAATTTTGGGCTGTACCCACCACTTGATATGCCAGTGCGAGACAAACAGAAAAAACGACAACTCATCCAAGAACGGGCAACGACTCATTTCAACACATGGATGACGCAATCCGGTCTTTCGTAATGTACCTTCAATTGGAACGGGGAGTTTCGCCTGAAACAAGCCGAAGCTATCAGTCCGATCTCCAACAATTCGTGGCGCACATTCGACGCACGCCCACAGCGAAAGAGGTTCCGCAGCCCAGTGCAATTGATTCACTCCACATTCGATCCTATCTCAAAAGCCTCAGTGATCAAGGGTTAAAAAAATCCTCCCTTGCCCGAAAACTGGCATGTCTCAAAAGCTTTTTTCGTTTTTTAGTTGAAGACGGACGTGTTCTGCGTAATCCAGCGTCCACCGTTCGTTCACCTCGACAGGGGACACGCCTTCCCACCGTCCTCACCAAAGACGAAGCCAATACCTTGTTAGACGCGCCAGCATCCCAAGAATGGCCCGACTTGAGAAATCGCGCCATTTTAGAAACGCTGTATGCCAGCGGGGCACGGGTCTCAGAACTCGTTGGACTGAATTGGGGAGATGTGGATCTGGAAACCAGATTAATCCGACTGCGTGGGAAAGGAAAAAAAGAGCGGATGGTGCCTATTGGCAAAGTGGCGGCTGATGCCATCTTAGAATTTCAACGTCATCTACCCCACAAAAACAAGTCTCCAAAGACCGGAACATCGGCTCAACTCGTGCCCTGCTCAGGATCGCAACCTCTGTTTCTCAATGTTCGAGGAGGACGTTTGACCGCTCGAAGCGTAGAACGCATGATGAAGCAAGAGACCGAACACCGATTCAATAAGACGGTCACTCCCCACACCCTGCGCCATTCCTTTGCCACCCACCTCCTCGATGAGGGAGCCGACCTGCGAGCCATCCAGGAACTCTTGGGACATGCCTCGCTTGCCACAACCCAAAAATACACGCATGTGGCGACCGACCAACTCATGGCCGTCTATGACCGGGCGCACCCCCGATCCGGCTCTTCTCACTCTACACCCTCAGAAGGAGATCCTCTCAAACGATGAAGATTCGATCCACGACGATTCTGTGTGTCCGCAAAGGGGCTAGAGTGGCTATGGGCTGTGATGGCCAGGTCACGGTCGGCACCACCATTATGAAAAGTAACGCCCGGAAACTCCGGAAAATGCATCAAGACCAGGTCCTAACCGGATTTGCGGGGGCGACCGCGGATGCGTTTACCTTATTTGAAAAGTTCGATACAAAGTTAGAAGAATATCGGGGGAACCTGACCCGAGCCGCGGTTGAACTCGCGAAGGATTGGCGAACCGACCGGGTACTTCGACGATTGGAAGCGCTCTTAGCGGTGGCCGACCGGGAGCATTCCTTTATTATCACCGGCACTGGGGATGTGGTCGAACCGGAAGATGGGATTTTGGCCATTGGATCAGGGGGACCCTACGCGTTATCCGCCGCTCGAGCTCTCCTGGCTCACACCGAACTTCAACCGTCCCAGGTTGTCGAGCACAGCATGCAAATTGCTGCCAGCATTGACATTTATACCAACCATCACATTGTCATTGAGGAGTTATTGTCATAACGTATGGAACAACAGACTTCACCAACACCCAAAAACTTGGAATCCCTCACCCCACGTCAAATCGTAGCGGAGTTAGACCGCTATGTCATTGGACAGCGGGACGCCAAACGAATGGTGGCCATTGCCTTACGAAGTCGCTGGCGGCGCCAACAGCTCAGCCCGGAACTTCGGGAGGAAATCGTCCCCAAAAATATCATCATGATTGGCCCCACGGGAGTTGGGAAAACCGAAATCTCCCGACGAGTGTCTAAATTAGCAGATGCACCATTCATTAAAGTTGAGGCCTCCAAATTTACCGAGGTGGGGTACGTCGGCAGGGACGTGGAATCCATTATTCGGGACCTCACAGATTTATCCATCAATATGATCAAGACAGCTTACCTGGAAAAGGTACAAAAGAAGGCTGAAGACATGGCGGAAGAGCGCGTCTTAGATATGCTCCTTCCCCCCTCACCGTCCAGTCCCTCATTTGAGACCACTGAGATCACTGATGAGTCCGCAGAGGCTCCCACACAACAGAAACAGGATCAGCATGAATCGACCCGATCAAAACTGCGCCTTCAGCTCCGTGAGGGTAAACTGGATAATCGGATGGTGGAAATAGAAATCAAAGAACGAGGAGGACTTCCGGTTGGGATCATTTCCAATATCGGAGGGATGGAGGATCTCGAGCACAACCTCCGGGATATGCTCGGAGGGATGATGCCGGGCAAAAAGAAAAATCGCCGCATGAAAGTTTCAGAAGCTCTGAAATTCATGGCCCAAGAGGAAGCGCAAAAACTCATTGATATGGAAGAAGTGACCAAGGAAGCCATTACCCGCACGGAACAATCAGGCATCGTCTTCCTGGACGAGATTGACAAAATTGCGGGACGTGAGAAAAACACAGGCCCCGACATTTCACGGGAAGGGGTGCAACGGGATCTCCTCCCGATCGTGGAGGGTTCTACGGTCAATACCAAGCACGGCCCGGTCAAAACCGACCATATTTTGTTTATTGCCGCGGGAGCGTTTCATGTGGCCAAACCCTCGGATTTGATTCCGGAATTACAAGGCCGGTTCCCCATCCGGGTAGAACTGGAACCCCTCACGAAGGATGACCTCATCCGCATCTTAACCGAACCCAAGAACGCCCTGGTCAAACAATACCACGCCTTACTGAGCACAGAAGGGATCTCCTTGGAATTTACTAAGGACGGTATCGAAGAAATTGCGGCAACCGCTGTGCAGGTGAACGACCGAACCGAAAATATTGGAGCACGCCGGCTCTTCACGATTGTGGAGCGATTGCTGGAAGATATCTCGTTTGAAGCGCAGGATCTTCAGGAAAAAGAAGTCGTCATCAACGCCCAGTACGTTCGGGATCACCTTCAAAGCATTGTCAAAGACGAAGACCTCAGTCGATTCATTCTCTAAGATCATCCTTTCTGTCTAAAATGGTTATGTGTACTTTTCACCTGCATTGTCTCTACTAAACCCCGGAGTCCACGAGTACGTCTCATGAACAAACTGATCAAAAAAGCTGACATCCTGATTGAAGCGCTCCCCTATATTCGGACCTTGGCAGGAAAAACCGTCGTCATAAAATATGGTGGAAGCGCGATGATCCAGGAGGAACTCAAGGAAGGGTTCGCCGAAGATGTCGTCTTATTAAAATATGTGGGGTTGCAACCAATTATCGTTCATGGTGGTGGGCCACAAATCAATAAAATGCTAGAGAAATTCGGCATTGAAGCCAAATTTCTTCATGGGGTTCGGGTCACGGATCAGCCAACCATGGAAGTGGTCGAAATGGTCCTCGGCGGAAAAATCAACAAGGAAATCGTGTCACTCCTGAACCAGCATGGCGCCAAGGCCGTTGGACTCACGGGCAAGGATGGCCGACTCCTGACCACGAAACCATTTAATCCCAAGAGCCTTATTCACACCTATAGTGGATCAACCGACGTGCTGCACCCTGAGGACTACGGCCTCGTTGGCCAGGTCAGCCATGTCGACACCACATTGCTCCATACTCTTCAAGAGGCGAATTTCATTCCAGTCATTGCGCCAATTGGAGTCGACGCTAAATGGAAGACACATAACATCAATGCGGATCTCGTGGCGGGAAGCGTAGCTGCAGCGGTTCAAGCCGAAAAATTACTCGTCTTAAGCGATGTGAAGGGCATTCGTGATGCCAATAATCGGCATGTCTCCACCCTCTCCAGAAAAGACATGGAACGAATGGTCAAAAAGCAGGTCATCAGTGCAGGCATGCTCCCCAAAGTTCATGCCTGCTTAACCGCTCTTCAGGGTGGCGTCCGCAAGGCGCACATTATTGATGGGCGTGTGCCTCACGCGGTGTTGCTCGAAATTTTCACCGACAAAGGCATCGGGACAGAAATTGTGGCGTAACGAACATGAAACTTTCTAAGCAGGTCTCCCTATCAAATTCTTCCCGTACCCAAACCTCGACCATTCCCCAACCCGATCAGCATTCCGCGCTACTCTTAGTCGACTTACAAAATGACTTCTTTCCCGGTGGCGCGCTAGCGGTCCCCGGGGCAGACAGCCTCATTCCTCTCATCAACGCCTATATCAAGCACTTCAGCCGTCAGGGCTGGGCCATACTGGCCACCAGAGATTGGCACCCAGCCAATCACAGCTCCTTCACCGAACAACAGGGGCCTTGTCCTGTGCATGGAGTCCAAGG
>JAOTTP010000035.1 GCA_029864405.1 Nitrospirota bacterium | reverse complement strand
TGTGGCCGACATGGTCGTCTATAACCCCTTCGACTTTTTCCTCGAACCGGACGCCGAGACACTTCCCTTCGACTATGACCCCCAGGTCAAAGAGGACCTGCTTCCGTATTTGGTCAAAGAACCACCAGGCCCTCGACTGCAAGAATGGCTGCGACAGTTCATCGCGCCACACGAGGATCCGACAGTTCCCTTTTTAATGAGTCTCAATCAGCAGCTCAAGTCTCAAATCGACTATGTCGTTCGCATGGAACACGGCGTGCAAACCCCTGATGAAACCCTGGAGCTGGGGCGTGGGTCCTGCCGGGATACCAGTTGGCTTCTTGTGCAGATCCTTCGCCACTTGGGCCTTGCCAGCCGATTCGTCTCCGGCTATTTGATTCAACTCGTCGCCGACGTGAAATCGTTGGATGGTCCGTCGGGCACCGATCGGGACTTCACAGACCTGCACGCGTGGGTGGAGGCCTATCTGCCGGGAGCCGGGTGGGTAGGACTCGATGCCACGTCCGGCTTGCTGGCCGGAGAAGGGCACATCCCCCTGGCCTGTACACCGCATCCCCTGACCGCCGCTCCCATTAGCGGAGCTATGGAGATTTGCGAAACGACATTTTCCCATGAGATGTCGGTGACCCGTATTGTTGAAACGCCACGGGTCACCAAGCCTTACACAGAGGAACAATGGCAGGCGATTGATCAATTTGGGCAACGGCTGGATCAGGAATTGGCCGCCAACGATGTCCGGATCACCATCGGTGGAGAACCCACCTTTGTCTCTATTGATCATCCCGATGCCCCTGAATGGAATACCGAGGCCGTCGGCGATACAAAGCGACCGTTGGCGGCGAATCTTATTAAACGCTTGCGGGAGCGCTTCGCCCCTGGCGGACTCCTTCACTTTGGACAAGGGAAATGGTATCCCGGTGAACCATTGCCACGTTGGGCCTTTAGCCTCTATTGGCGGCAGGACGGAAAACCCATCTGGGAAAAGGATCAACTTATTGCCGAGGAGCAACAGGCCCCAGACCCCTCTCCCGATGATGCCCACCACTTGATTCAGGGAATCGCCGAGCGGGTTGAGGTGGGCCTCAAGACCATTCATCCGGTCTATGAAGATCCCTGGCATTTCATCGGTCAGGAACGCAAGCTGCCGGAAAATCTCGACCCGGCCACCAATAATCTCGATGATCCCATGGCCCGTGCCCGGCTCGCCAAGGTGTATGAACGGGGTCTGGGAAAACCGGCGGGCTATGTCCTTCCCTTGCAACGCTGGAATGCACGTGACGGACAACGACGATGGGTCACCGCCGCCTGGACCACCCGTAGCCAACGCTTGTTTTTAGTCCCGGGTGACTCGCCGATCGGATTTCGATTGCCATTGCCATCATTACCGGTCATTGATCCCAAAGACTACCCCTACATTATTCCGACGGACCCCTTCGAGGAACGAGGGCCGTTACCCGATCCCGTTCGTGAACCCTCCCTTCACGAACAACAGCTTCACACACAACCCGGAGAAGACGGGCCACATGAACCTGCACAAGTGGTCATGGGACAGAAGAGCGGCATCGGCGCGGGAGGTGCCGTCCTGGCATCCCTGGCGGTGGAACCCCGAAACGGGCATCTCTGCGTGTTCATGCCTCCTCTGGAATCGGTGGAAGATTATCTTGATCTGGTCACCGTCATCAAAGACACGGCAGCGGAATTGAAACAGCCTATTCACTTGGAAGGCTACACGCCCCCGTATGACCCTCGCCTGAACGTCCTGAAGATTACTCCCGATCCTGGAGTCCTTGAGGTGAATATCCATCCCGCCAAAAATTGGTCGGACATGGTTGCGATTACCACGGCCATCTATGAAGAAGCCCGGCTCTGCCGATTAGGCACGGAAAAGTTTATGTTGGATGGACGGCACACGGGAACCGGAGGAGGCAACCATGTGGTGATGGGAGGCGCCACTCCGGCCGACAGTCCTTTTCTGCGTCGGCCCGATCTCTTGCGCAGCCTGATCGCCTACTGGCAACGTCATCCTTCCCTCTCCTATGTCTTCTCTGGCCTCTTCATCGGCCCAACCAGTCAGGCTCCTCGCATCGATGAAGCCCGTCATGATTCGCTGTATGAACTGGAGCTGGGATTTGCCCAGGTCCCGGTTCCCAACGTCGGAGCGCCGCCACCTCCCTGGTTGGTCGATCGGATCTTTCGAAATTTACTCATCGATGTGACCGGGAATACCCATCGCACGGAAATTTGTATCGACAAACTCTATTCCCCGGATGGCCCAACCGGTCGGCTTGGCTTGGTGGAATTCCGGGCCTTCGAGATGCCCCCGCATGAACGCATGAGTCTGGCTCAACAGGTTCTGCTGCTTGCGCTCGTGGCCCGTTTCTGGAAATCTCCGGACCCCGGCACCCTTGTTCGATGGGGCACCCAACTGCATGATCGCTTTATGCTGCCCCACTTCCTTGCTCAAGATCTCCATGAGGTGATCCAGGAGATGAATCGCGCCGGGTACGAACTGAAGGAAGACTGGTTCGCACCTCACCTGGAATTCCGTTTCCCGCTCTTTGGTTCCATCAACCATGGCAGTCTGGTTATGGAAGTCCGACAGGCCCTTGAACCATGGCATGTGATGGGAGAGCAAGGTGCCCCTGGAGGCACCGTACGGTACGTGGATTCCTCGGTTGAACGGCTACAGATCAAATTGTCCGGCTCAACTGAAAACCGCTATATCATCGCCTGTAATGGCAAACGCGTGCCCATAATTCCAACGGGGCGGCAGGGAGAGGCGGTCGGCGGCGTACGGTACCGCGCCTGGCAGCCCCCAAACAGTTTGCATCCGAAGATCGGAATTGACGCACCGCTGACCTTCGATATCTACGATCAATGGGCCGGACGGGCGGTCGCTGGATGCACCTACCATGTGGCCCACCCAGGCGGACGGCATTTTGAACATTTTCCCGTCAACGCCTATGAAGCTGAAAGCCGTCGTTTGGCCAGGTTTTATTTTTTTGGTCATACCACCGGGCCCTATACCGAACCACCAGACACCTCTCGCCCTGAATTTCCTTGCACACTCGACCTCCGATGGCCTGCGTAATCCCTCATAGGAGCGTTGAAAAATGCCGCCAGCGGCGTTCTCGCCGCTTGGTCGTGCTCACGTACTCTCCTCCCCGTACGCTCCGCTCGCCCAAGCGGCTGCGGCCTTCCCTTCGGCCTGACTCAGGGCAGGACTGGACGCGCCTTTTTGAACACTGCCTTCTTTTTTCCCGCACGGGTTTCTGGTACTCATATGCTGATGAAAAGGCCAAATAGTTGAAATATTCAATAGCCCCTTCAGAGTGGACAGTGTATCCAGGCTACGGTAAGGTGATTTTGATAATCCCTCAACGAGAAACACTCTGATGGATTCTATGCCGGCTTCCCTTTCTCCCGAATCACCAGATTCCCTTTTGCAACACACCAAAATTTATTCGCCACAACCGGACACCTTTGACGAGTTAGTGGCCTCGGACGGGTCCGTCCGCCCACATTGGCAAGAGCTGTTGAAAGGGTTCGAGGGCCTGGGCGTCACCCAACGACATCAGGCTCACGAGACTGCCGCACGGATGTTGAAAGATGACGGCATGACCTATCTTGCCAGTCAGAACGGGCAACAATCAGACAGACCCTGGCAGCTTGACTTATTTCCACTATTGATCAGCCAGGAGGAATGGCAACACCTCGAAGCAGGCCTGATTCAACGAGCCCGCCTCCTCAACCATATTTTGAGCGATTTGTATGGCCCGCAACAATTGCTGAAAAACGGAACCTTGCCACCTGCTGTCGTGTTCGGCAATCCCCAGTTTCTGCAACCCTGCCATGGCATACCGGTGGCTGGAGGCACCTATTTACATTTTCTGGCATTCGATGTGGCGCGGGCGCCGGACGGGAATTGGTGGGTCTTGCGGGATCGCACCGAAGCGCCAACCGGTGCCGGATTCGCCCTGGAAAATCGCATTATCGTCTCCCGGTCGTTACCTGACCTGTTTGCCCGTACGCACGTCCAACGGCTCTCTTCTTTTTTCCAGACGTTCAGCGAGAGCTTTCTCCAGTTTTCACAACGGGAAGATCCCTTGGCCGTGGTGCTCTCGCCAGGCCCACAAAACGTGACCTATTTTGAGCATGCGTATCTGTCACGGTATCTGGGATATCCGATAGTGGAAGGGTCGGACATGACCGTGCGCGATAACCGGCTCTTCCTGAAAACGGTTGATGGCCTCAAGCCCGTTGATCTGGTCTTGCGGCGAGTCTATTCAGACCTGTGCGATCCCCTTGAATTGACGACCGAATCCACCACGGGTGTTCCTGGGTTACTCCAAGCCATTCGAGCCGGACACGTCACCATGGCCAACGCGCTCGGGAGCGGATTGATCGAAAGCGAGGTCCTCTTAAGCTTTCTGCCGACGTTATCTAAATTCTTTTTTGGCGAAGGGCTCAAGATTCCCAGTGTCGCCACCTGGTGGTGTGGACAAGCCAACGAGCGAGCATACGTGCTCGACAATATGGATCGATTGTTAATTCGTCGAGTGTTGACCCCCAAGCGAGGCCTCACCCACGACCGTCTGTCTTCCTTCGGGCCTGACCTGAACGAGCAAGACCGTGGAGCCCTGACTCAAGCCATTGGCCGGCGCGGCCATGAATACGTCGGACGGGAAATCGTCTCCCCGTCCACCACTCCCTTTTGGACGCCAGACGATGAGCTGAAGCCTGTCCCAATGACCGTCCGCATTTATCTGACGGCGACGAAGGACGGCTATACCGTCATGCCGGGCGGACTCGCTCGCGTGTCGGTTCGTTCGGATCCCCGTGGACACTGGCATGAACCCGGTGATTTCAGTAAAGACACGTGGGTGAAGTGGAACGGTCCTCTGGATATTCCGGCAGCCGTCACGCTGCCCCATCATACGCTTCAGCTTCGGCGAGGAGGACGGGATCTTCCCAGTCGAACGGCGGACAATCTCTTCTGGCTGGGACGATACGCCGAACGTGCTGAAGGCGCGATCCGTTTATTACGAAGCCTGGTCTCACGCATGAGCGGAGAAGCTGGGATCGGAGATGATCCCGCAACTCTTCATCGATTGGTCTCCTTACTGGTGATGCAGAAACATTTATCGCCCCGTCGGGCCAAACGGGCTGTGGAAGGCGGAGCCGGCGCCGTGGAGGCGGAACTTCGAACAATTTTATTTGATCCGGATTCGCCAGACGGCTTGGCGACCATCCTCCAGAATGTGCGACGCACCGCTGAACTGGTCCGACACCGGTTGTCCCTCGACACCTGGAATATTTTGATGGAACTGACCAGCGTGCCAAAAGATTGGGCACAGACCAAAGGACAAAGCATCGATGACGCCATTCGCCTTCTGAGCCGCATGATCCAACATCTGGCAGCCCTCAACGGCATGGTCATGGAAAATATGACTCGCAGCTATGCCTGGCGTTTTTTGGAAATGGGACGACGACTGGAACGCGTGAGACATTTATCAAAACTCATCCGTCATTTAGCATCCCGAGGAACACCGGAAACCACCGGCGCCTTAAATCTGCTCCTGGAATTAGCCGACGCCTCCATCACCTACCGTACCCGGTACAAGGCTGAAGCCAAACTCGCAGCGGTCTTGGATTTACTCTTGGCCGACGACACAAACCCCCGTTCAATTATTTTCCAGTTACTGACCGTTGAAGCACACATTAACGCGTTACCTCGAGAGGAAACATCGGCTGCGCTCAATCCGGCACAACGGATTACCACACGCGGGTGCACGGATATTCGATTGGCGGACATGATGCAACTCGCTCAATTCACGACAAAAACCGGCGTGCGAGTGAATCTTGAACGACTGCTCAAACAGCTGGACCAACACGTGCATCAACTCTCGGACGTGGTGGCGCATACTTTTTTCAGTCATTCGCTGGCCCAACGTATTTCTGGGCCTCAATGGCTTGAGGGCGTTCCGTGATTTATCAGGTCACGCACCGGACAACATTCGCGTACACCCAACCGGTCGCCATTTCTCATCATGTGTTGCGTTTAACCCCCCGGTCCCATCCCCGACAACACTGCCTTCGATCCAATGTGATGTTTGACCCCACGCCCTCTGTCCGTACAGAAGGCGAAGATTATTTTGGGAATCCCATTACCCATCTGACCATTCAAACGCCCCATCCCGAATTGATCGTCGAAGCCAAAACGTTAGTGGATGTCATGAAACCCGATCCCATGTATGTGGATCAAAGCCCGCCTTGGGATCAAGTCGTCCAACAACTCCAGAGACCGTTAGATTCCCCGAATCTGGAAGCCCAACAATTCATGTATGACTCTCCCTATATCACCATTGACGATGCCACCTATGAGTTTGTACGCGAGTGTTTTCCGCCAGGGCGTCCGCTTCTCGCAGGCGCCATGGATTTGACCCGTCGCATTTATCAGGAATTCACCTATGAAGGAGGCGTGACCGATGTCTCCACACCGGTCAAAGACGTGTTGGCCTCACGGAAAGGCGTGTGCCAGGACTTTGCCCATTTGGAAATCGCGGCTCTGCGCAGCCTTGGCTTGCCCGCCCGATATATCAGTGGATACCTCTTGACGCATCCACCCGAAGGACAGGAAAAACTGGTAGGAGCCGACGCCTCCCATGCCTGGCTGTCCACGTGGTGTCCGGATCTGGGATGGGTGGATTTTGACCCCACGAACAATCTCATTCCCGGCGATGAACATATCACCTTAGCCTGGGGGCGGGACTATGGAGACGTGAGTCCGATCAATGGATTCATGGTGGGGGGCGGACATCACACATTGGACGTATCAGTCGACGTCAGCCCCGCTCCACATCCTTCCCTCGTGTAATCTTGATTTCCTCTCGTTAGCTTTGTCTTTTGATTCTTCAACCTCCGCCGCAGCCACCGCCACATCTGAAACTCCAACTCGGTCCAGGGTGCTCACCACCAGAATCACTCGTACCACAGCTTCCTCCTGAGCAAGTCTCTATGACTTCCACAGTAGGGATGGCTCCTTAGTTTTGTGCAATCCAAGCTGGCTGTATGTGAAGCCGTTGGGGATATCCAGGTCAATTTCCAAGACAAAGAACAAAGGGAGTCGGCTCGGTGTGTGAGAATTAATGTCATCTCGCTCACAGGCCAGTCGCTAAGGCCGCTTGATGTCCTCAGGACCTTTCCCTGCCGGTTTCATGGCTCCGACTGTCGTGTGGTGAAGAAATCGACCAAAGGCTCTTTGCCATAGCTCCTGGCCTGACACCCAATTCCGTATCTGCAGATTGACTCACGGCTTCCAGGTGGGAGGCCAGGCAAGCATATGGGAGAAGGGTTGGTCTTTTGGCTCCCCACAATTTCCCTGATACCTGGTCGGACTATTTGAGATCCTTAGGCTCCTCATTGCTGACCACCGAAGCAAGCGGTCTGGACCAGGAAGCAGACAAGGCAAGCAGGTCCTTGGTAGGAAGCGGAAAAAAGCCCGATTTGGCAACCACTTGTTGACCTTCCAGGCTCACGGCAAATTTGATGATCTCCGAGAGAATAGGAGAGTGTTCGGTATTTGGAGGATGATTCACATAGAGATATAACAATCGACGAAGTGGATAGGATCCATTGCTAGCAGATTCAAACGTTGGCTCAACGAAGGGTTCACCCTCAAGGGCAGCCACACGTAGTGGTTTGACGGAATTGGTACGATAGCCGATTCCACTATAGCCTATGGCATAGGGATCATTCATGACCGCATTGACAACGGATGCGGCGCCTGGCTGAACCATAACTGTCTCCTTGTCTTTTCCGCCCAGCAAGACCGATTCCCTGAAAAACTGTCCGGTACCTGATTTAACATCCCGAATCTGAACAAGGATGGGCGCTTGTTCCCAGACGCCGGAGAGGCCCAGTTGCCCCCACCTATCCAGGGGCTCGGGACCTCCTCTGCGTCTTTCAGACGAGAACAACGCATCCAATTGTTGAAAGGTGATGTGGTCGAGCGGATTATCCTTATGAACATAGATAGCAAACGCATCGACAGCAACCGGAACCGACGTGGGTGCGTACCCTACCCGTTGAGTGAATTCCTCGATTTCTTGAGTATTCATCGGGCGCGACATGGCCGCGATTTTCGTCTTCCCGCTCATTAACGATTCAATTCCTGTGTTGGAGCCCCCAGTCTCCAGGCTGATTTCCAAATCAGGATGGACTTTTTCCAGCTTATCTTTCCATGTCGCCAAAATTGTTTTCATGGTATTGGACCCAACGATTTCGACTTTTCCGAACACACGGCTTTGTGGAGAATAGGGAGGAATCTGTTGGTCCGGAATGGGATACAAGCCGTCTTCTCCCATGGCAGGGGAACACAGCAATATCAACCAAACCAGGATCGCACCATTAAGGAATGTTATTCTCTCTAATTTCATGTTCGCTCCTCGTTGAAAAATCATCCGATTTTACCGTCCATTCTCCCATCCGATCTTAGACATCATAAAGAGAACCATTTTTCTTCCTAATATTTTCTGTTCAGGATAAATTTTATCGCTTAATGATGTCGGACAAATGTCACGCATGTTACAAATGAGTTAATTTTTTACTTGGTAACCACGTTGCCCCACAGCTAGGAGAAACACACCTGCAGCCAGGGGAAACCTTGGCGAGGAACGCCTGATACACCTGGTCCCCCTCAGGTCTATCCAGAACACATTCGGGCGCGAAGCGAACGCTGCCACGGCTACCGCACCAATTGATCTTGACTCACAACGATCGTTCATATTAAATATGCTTCATATGAATCTATATTCATTTCATTAGATTTTCTTCTCACTGAGTTCCCTGGCCATGAAAATTAAAAACACCTCTCCTTCCTGTGCCAGCAAATTAAAGGTGTTATCCGACCCAACACGCTTGGCAGTTCTGGAAGTCCTCATGTCCGGGCCGAAAAATGTCGGGGAATTGATGGACCAATTGGGTGTGGAACAAAGTTTACTCTCCCATCATCTGGCCATCCTTCGCGATACCGGTTTGGTGGAAGCCACCAGGGAGGGGAAGACCATGATCTACGAACTGCCGGAAAGCGTTTCAGATTCTACGGCCGGGAAGGCCATCAATCTCGGATGTTGCAAAATTTCCTTTGATTAGCCCTTCTTATTTCGATGACTTCATGCGGAAAGCTGCCCTATGAATAAAACCTCAAAAATGCCAAGAGCCAGGAACCCAGCAACCGTTTTCCTAATCTGTCTCTTTTGTGTGTGTGCCCTGTTGGGCCAATTTCCTGCGGAAGCCAAGGAAGAACAGTTGGTGATTACCGGGTCCAGTACGATGGCTCCACTCGTATCAGAAATGGGAAAACGGTTTGAATCATTACATACAGGCACGCGCATTGATGTTCAGGCCGGGGGCTCGTCTCGTGGTATTGCAGATGTCCTGAATGGCTTAGCCGATATCGGCATGGCCTCACGCGCCCTCAAGGCTCAAGAAAATGATTTGTATGGAGTGGTAATTGCCCATGATGGAGTCACGGTCATCCTTCACAGCAATAATCCTATTCAGGCACTTACCGATGACCAAATCAAGGGTATCTATATCGGCGTCATCACGAACTGGAAGACAGTCGGTGGGCTCGATGCGCCGATCACCGTCGTGAACAAAGCAGAAGGTCGTTCAACACTGGAATTATTTCTGCACTACTTCACGCTCTCTAATCGTGACATTAAAGCGCATGTCGTCATCGGAGACAATGAACAGGGGATCAAAACGGTGGCCGGCAATCCCCACGCTATCGGGTATGTCTCGATCGGGACAGCCCAGTACGACGCCACGCATGGCGTGCCGATTCGACTGCTTCCCTTACGCAACATCCCGGCAACACTGAAGACCGTTCGGGAAGGAACCTTTCCCCTCTCTCGTCCCCTGACTCTCGTAACAAAATCATCACCGGCAGGACTTATGAAAATATTTATTGATTTCGCGCGATCCTCTCAAGTCCATGATCTCATCCTCAAGCAATATTTCGTCCCGCTCCAAGGGTGACTATCTGCTCTCAGGGACGGTGCGCCTCCTCGCCTTGATGGCTGGCGGACTCTTGCTCCTGGTCGTATCATTCCTCATTCATGAATCCTGGCCGGCCCTTCAGCACATTGGGTTTTGGCGTTTCTTCAGCGACCCCGATTGGTATCCAACCGAGGACTCTTATCAGCTAACTCCCATGATCTGGGGAACCATCTGGGCAACCGCTGGCTCGGTCCTCCTCGCGTCCCCCCTTGGTATTCTGTCGGCCCTCTTTTGTCATTTTTATGCGCCTCCTCTTCTGAGCCGATGGTACCGCCGCATGGTCGAACTCCTGGCCGGGATTCCTTCAGTCGTCTTCGGATTCTGGGGTCTGGTAGTCCTGGTCCCACTCATCGGGCGTTGGCATCCTCCCGGCCCAAGTCTCCTGGCCGGCATTCTCATCCTGACGCTCATGATCATACCCACCATCATGTTGGTCGCCCACGCGAGTATTGCCCACGTTCCCGTCGCCTATATTCACAGCGCCTCAGCCTTAGGATTGAGTCGATGGTCGATGATTTGGCACATCATTCTTCCCACAACCAAGGTTGGACTCTTGACCGGTATCCTGTTGGGATTGGCACGGGCGCTTGGGGAAACCATGGCCGTTCTGATGGTCTGTGGAAATGTGGTGCGCACGCCATCTCATCTGTTTGATCCGATCCGAACCTTAACCGCAAACATTGCCCTTGAAATGGCCTATGCGTTAGGAGATCACCGGGCGGCGCTTTTTGTCAGCGGCCTCCTCCTCATGGGACTCGTCGTCCTCTTTGTCAGCATGGCAGAGGGCCTGCGCCACCGAAACACCTATGTCGCGACAAAGTAGACACGTTCAAGAATACGGCACCACCGCCATTATATGGATGGCGGCCACCATGGTCGTCATTCCGTTTCTCTGGTTGATAGGTGATTTACTCTGGAACGGGTGGACTCATCTGTCATGGAGCTTCGTGTTCTCTGCCCCGCAGAACGCCGGGCGGGAGGGCGGGATTGGCCCCATCCTCATGTCTACCATGCTGATCGTTGGAGTGTGCATGGGCGTGGCTGTGCCGATGGGATTGGGGACCGCACTCTTTCTTTCGGAGTATACCCGTCACGATCATGTCCTAGGCCGACTGATTCGAGGCTCACTGGACGTGTTGGCCGGTGTACCCTCCATTGTCTTTGGCTTGTTCGGGAACGCCTTGTTCTGCCAAGCCCTCGGATTAGGATTTTCCATTCTGTCGGGAGGCCTAACGTTAGCCTGCATGGTGTTACCGATTTTGATTCGCACGGCGGAAGAAAGTTTTCGCGCCATTTCCCGTGAACAGCGATTATCCGCAGCGGCCCTTGGCCTTTCCCAGCCGACCACCATTCGAACGATCCTCCTCCCTGCTGCCATGCCAGGTCTGTTAGTCGGAGGCACCTTGGGACTGGGACGAGCGTTTGCTGAAACCGCAGCCTTGATTTTTACCAGCGGCTACGTGGACCGAATGCCGGAATCGTTGATGGACTCAGGACGATCTCTCGCCGTGCACATTTACGATCTGGCCATGAATGTGGCCGGAGGCAATCCCAATGCCTTTGCAACTGCCCTTGTCCTGGTGGGTCTATTGTTGATCATTAATCTTTTTTCTTCTTGGATTGCCACACGATGGACCTCACTCAACCAACTCCCCGCATAACTCCCGATTCCGACGAACGGCGCGGGTTCAGAGCATGGCTCCCCTACCAATCCACCGACCCGTGTTGTGAGCCTGTCGCCCATATTCGCGCAGAAAATCTTTCCATTGCCTATGAAGGGCATCAGGCTCTTCGGAATGTCAATCTTGAGATCAATCGGGGATGCATTACCGCGTTAGTGGGGCCTTCAGGTTGCGGAAAAACCAGTTTTCTCATGAGCCTCAATCGCTTAACGGATTTGATTCAGAGATGCCAGGTTACTGGAAAACTACACATGAATGAACTGGATGTCCTGGCCCAAACCACCGATCTGCTCCACCTACGGCGTGCAGTGGGAATGATTTTTCAAAAACCAACCGTCTTTCCCTTTTCTATCCGCAAAAATCTGGAGCTCCCCCTTCGTGAACACGGAACGCATGATCGCATGCGATTGAACTCCGGCATTGAAAACGTCCTCAAGCAAGTGGGGCTCTGGCATGAAGTCAAAGACCGTCTTGACCGTCCGGCACAAGGCTTATCGGGAGGGCAACAACAGCGGCTCTGTCTGGCAAGAGCCCTGGTTTTGTCACCGGACGTGCTGATGCTCGATGAGCCCTGCAGCGCGTTAGATCCCATATCCAGCGGAATCGTTGAAGATCTGATCGTCAGCTTGCGAGGTCATTATACCGTCCTTATCGTGACTCACAATTTGGCCCAGGCCCGGCGCATTGCCGACCACATTGCGTTTTTTTGGTCATTTGAGGGTGTCGGCAATTTGGTCGAATACGGCACGGCTCAAACCATCTTTGAGACTCCCGCACATGAACTCACCGCTGCCTATATTTCCGGTGCCAGAGGATAAATATCTTGTGTCCCGCCTGTTAATATTGTAATTTCTCACTTCAATTTCGAACTCCTGCCGTCACAACTCATTGGAGAACATAAGAATGAAACATTTGTTTATGGCCTTGGTGTGTTGTGGAGTTTTGGCCCAAGCGCAAGCCTGGGCGGTGGATCCTCTCTATGAGGACACTCTGGAGAATGTGTTACGGGAAAAAGAGGTGATCACCAAAGAAGATTGGATCCGTATTCAGGCGGCAAAAGAGCAAAGGGCCAAGGAACTCAGCGAACGGATGGATCAGGAATTTCCGATTGCCGTGGGATATGGACGATCGGGCTTTGAACTTAAAAGTAAGGATGGAAAATTTGCGACGCACATTCAATGGCGATTTCAGGGTCGATGGTCCTACCCGGATCGAGGGGACCCCACCAGTGTAAGTGCCTTCAACGACGGCCCAGAAAGTACGTTTGAACTTCGCCGGGTTCGAATGAAGATCGGTGGACACGGCTATCAACCGTGGATCAAGTATTATTTTGAAATAGATTTGCAATCCACATCCAATTCTGGTGGCTCTCCAGGAGATACGAGAGTCATCGACTGGAGAATCAGTCTGGAACGGTTTAAGTTGTTCTCGCTGCAGGTTGGTCAATGGAAAGTTGACTATAATCGTGAGCGAAGAGACTCATCGGGCCAGTTGCAAGCCGTGGAACGATCAATTGTAAATAATTTCTTTACCCTCGACCGGCAAGTGGGCGCGATGTTCTACGGTCATATGGCCTCTGGTACCCTTTTGGATTCTCGATACTATGCCGGGGTATTCACCGGATCAGGCCGCGGAGAAGCCAACGATGATGCCAATATGATGTATTTCGGCCGGTATCAATGGAATTTCTTAGGACGCGACCTCAAGTGGTCACAAAGTGATGTGGAATACCACGAACAGCCAACCGGCAGTCTGGCCTTTGGCGCCTATACCACCATCGGCAAATGCACGGCATGGTCCTCAAGTGGCTGCAACACCTTGCAAGGCGTCAATTCAGCAGGATTGGCTTATACATCTGATGCTACCGCACGAGCCGGACAATATCGGGTAGAGGGGATGGTCGAGGAATTTGCCTTTAAATGGCGTGGACTGTCTATTCAACATGAGTACCATTGGAAGCAGATCAAAGATAACGATTTTGCGGAAGGTGTCCCTGGGCACAAAACCAACTTGATGGGAAGTTATTCACAAATCGGCTATTTTCCTCATGATCTCATCCCTGTTATTCCCACCCCGCTTGAAATCGCTTTTCGGTACGCTTTCGTCGATCCCAACATCTTCGCCAGAAATGACAGACAACAGGAATATTCAACCGTCATTAACTGGTTTTTTGCGGGGCATCAAAACAAACTCACACTTGACGGCTCCTGGCTCACTTTGGCCCAGCCGGAAGGCCAGAACCAACATGAACAGCGTATTCGTCTTCAATGGGACGTTTCATTTTAGATTTCCAGTTCACATCTCCTCGTCTCGCTTCTTTGCCTTGAAAAGTTTTCTGCTAAGCGCATTCCTTACGAAGTGGGCTTATTGCAGATTATCCTTCTAAATAGGACGCCAGCCCGGCAAATCCCGTTTTTTTTTAACTTCTCCTTGACCTCACCTTAACCTTCTCGTAACAAACCCGGGTTACTCTCTTTTCCAAGATGAATGAAAATTTCCACTCGCTTACAAACCGTAGGATTTTATTTTTTTAAGGGGAGGTTGTTTGCATGAATGTTTGTAGATTGTTCACGACAATCGCATGCCTGGGTTTCCTGCTTCAGGCCAATGCCTGGGCCAGTGACATCCTGACGGATGTCTTGCGCGAAAAAGAGGTGATCACCAAAGAAGATTGGGTCCGCATTGAGGCCGATCGCGAAAAAAGAGATCAAGAACTTAGTGACCGTATGGATCAGGAATTTCCGGTTGCCATTGGATATGGACGAAAGGGATTTGAGTTAAAAAGTAAGGATGGCAAATTTGCGACGCAACTCCAATGGAGATTTCAAGGCCGATGGTCGTATCCCGACCGGGTCGATGAGGAAGGAATCGCCGATTACTTCAATCAATCCGAGAGCACCTTTGAACTTCGCCGTGTTCGAATGAAAATCGGTGGCCATGGGTATCAACCATGGATTAAGTATTATTTTGAGGTGGATTTGCAGTCGACATCCGATTCGGGTGGGTCTCCAGGGGATACACGATTGATTGACTGGCGTATCATGCTCGAACGATTTAAATTTCTTTCTCTCCAAGTCGGACAATGGAAAGTCGACTACAACCGAGAACGTCGAGATTCCTCCGGCAATCAGCAGTTCGTTGAACGATCAATTGTCAACAACGCCTTTTCCATTGACCGACAGGTCGGGGCCATGCTCTATGGACATTTAGCCCCTGGCACCTTATTGGATTCCCGATATTATGCCGGCGTGTTTACTGGCTCCGGAAGAGGCGAAGCGAACGATGACGACAACATGATGTGGTTCGGACGATTCCAATGGAATTTTCTGGGGCGCGATCTTAAATGGACTCAAAGCGACGTGGAGTATCATGAACAGCCAACTGCAAGTGTGGCCCTTGCAGGCTATACCAACATCGGCAAATGTACCAGGTGGTCCTCAAGCGGATGCGGGAGGTTGGGAAGTCTGAATTCGGCCGGCCTGGCCTATACCAACGACTCTTTAGCCACAAACGGCCAATTTCGAGTTGATGGGATGATGGAGGAATTCGCACTCAAATGGCGAGGACTCTCCATTCAACATGAATACCATTGGAAACAAGTCAAAGATTCCAGTTTTGCGGAAGGGGCGCCCGGTAACAAAACCAACCTCATGGGCAGCTATTCCCAAATCGGGTACTTTCCTCATTATTTAATTCCTGCCGTGCCCAAACCGTTAGAAGTGGCCTTCCGATACGGCTTCGTGGACCCGAATGTGTCAGCAAAGAACGACACGTTGCAGGAATTCACCGCCGCCATCAACTGGTTTTTCGCAGGGCACAAAAACAAACTGACTCTGGATGGGACGTGGTTCGCCCTTGCCCAACCTGTCGGGAAGGATCTGCAAGAACAACGTATTCGATTGCAATGGGACGTGTCGTTCTAAATTCATCGGGACGCAAAAGCACTCCTCCTCTCGTCCCCAGAATACCCTCCAGCAAGCTCTATCGCTGGGGGGTATTTTTTTACACATGATCGTTTGATTATTTGTTTTCAGCCAAAGGAGAGGTCTTTTGCAGTAATTCTTTATACCGGACAGCCACCTGCCAAGGCTTCCCTTTGAACCGACTCCCAATTTCCCCATCAGGAGATTCCACCATGAATTCTCCTGGCTCAAAGACTAAGCGGCCGGGTTGGGGATCCATTTGCTCCAATGGACGATTTCGATACGAAGCCTCATATCGTTCATTATCCTGCCACGCACGGGTCTTCACGGAAAAATTGCTCAAGACAATATAAAGATTGCCCCCTGCCACAAAGAGACCACCCGAAGTCGTGAGATCATTCTCGGAATCAAGATGCGCGGTTTCAAAAAATGTGACGATCTCTTCCGGAGTCGCCTTTTTCAAACCTTCAACAAAATATGGAGCGAATAACCCGATTTCCGTGTCACTAAAAGCAGGATGTTGCGAAGTGCCTAGCAAACCATGTTCGACCCGGACGCCCTGAAGAATTCGAATCATGTCTTCTGCGGTCATTGTGACAGGATGCTCATAACCCTTTCCTCCATAGGCATCCGACATCACTTGCAACGCAACCACCCGGTTGGGGTGATCCAAAACTTTCAGCGTTTGAAATTGTGGCATCTCACACCCTCCCCAAAAGATAATCACCAGGATAAGCCCCATCAATTGCGAAAATCGTTTCATACGAATACTCCTCCAATCATGCATGATCACCTGTCTACCTATCGGAATGATTCTACCTTAGGCACGCCACACAAAATGAGGGAAGTAGAAAAATGTTACATACCGTTCATGTACTTGCGATCCAGGGTTAACAATAGTCCGATACATTCCATCATGAACATTCATAGTAACAAAGGAGAACACCATGGTACGAGTTGAACAGTTAATGACCAGAGACCTGGCCTTCATTGACGCCACGCAGGCGGTATCAGTCGCGGCAAACCTGATGCGAGTTCGAGGGATTGGCAGCCTGTTGGTAAAACGTGGCGAAGAGTTAGTGGGGATTGTGACGGAAAGCGATATCGTGAGAAAGGTCGTAGCCTTTCATCTTCAAGCAGAATTTATCCATGTCGAACATATTATGAGCAGCCCCATTGTCTCCATCGATCAATCAGAGTCAATTTTTGAAGCGGCCGGATTGATGCAGGCCACCCACACACGCCATCTAGCCGTGGGCAATGAGTCCCATGTCTTCGGTATGCTGTCCGTTCGTGATTTATTAGCTCCCGTCGCAAAGGATGAATTATAAACCCATGAAAATGTTGATGACGCGTTCCTATCATTCATTATTCAATAGCACATTTCAACATTCCTCCTCCTGGCTGGCCAACGCGTTGGAAGCCGACCTGACCCATTTTTGGATGAAAGGCATCAAAGCTGTTCTCTCCTTGTTAATCATCACGATCCTCGTAGGACTCGCTGGAGGCGTCCTGCGAATATTCATGAGCTTGGAGGCGATGGTGACCGCTCCGCTCGAACAGGTCTTTCGTCAACTTATCGTGGACACCTTGATCATTCTGGCTATCGTAGAGGTGTTCAAAACTACCGTCACCTATTTTTCGGAGGGACGAGTGAAAGTCACATTTATTGTGGATACGATTCTCGTGGTCATGCTTACCGAAATTATCTCAAAATGGTTTTCGGAAGCTCATCTTGAGCAATGGATGATCCTTGGTGGAATATTGGTGGTATTGGCCATCATCCGGGTGATCGCCGTCCAATGGTCCCCGACACGGGCAGAGTCCTTATCAGACATTTTCGCCCACACGTCATAGCGATCATTGCCTCTTCCTCTTCGGAAACGATTCGTCTCGCGTCTTTCCCCACTCACATTGGGAAAACCATTCCCGGTACCAGCCCTGCTGATCCGGTAGTGGGGTTTTTCACCATCCTGCCAGATTTCCAGCCAGTTTCCGTTATCGCGATGTTTAATGCCCTGGAACAGGAGAGGACACTGCTCTATCCCATGCTAAAGTTTTCCTTCAGCACCGCATACTTAGTCCAGGGAATCGTGAGTGAGAGCCACGGCTTTGATTTGGGCGTGGACTTTCTGGCCAGGATGGAGCTTGAGGGCGGCTAATGATTTTCGAGTAATGGTAGCCAGCAAGGGACAACCAATATCCAATTTGATATCCACAAACGGTTGATCGGACTCAATGTGTCCGATTTCCATGACAGTCGCCTCCAAAACATTTAGCACACTGGTTTGAAAGGCGGGCGGGCTCGCGACCAGACTGACATCCCTTGCCAGAATCTGCACACGGAGGGATTCTCCAACTGAGTTGTTTTGGTGAGGTACGGACAACTGTCCACCGGGAAAAGCCAGGGTGGTAAGCCCGAATTCCACATCGTGTTCGGCCACACGAGTGTCAATGACTGCGCCAATGTGACTGTCCGAAATGACGCGCCGTATCCCCACTTGAGAAAAAATCTCCCCGAGGGGGCCGATAGAGGCCAGACTTCCCTCTTTCAGAAGGAGAAGGGTTTTGGCGAGTTGCACCACCTCGTGTAGGGCATGGCTCACGTAGATAATAGGAATTCGGAATTCCCTATCCAGCTGTTGGATGAACGACATGATTTCCCGCTTTCGTGGTGCATCGAGAGAGCTGAGCGGTTCGTCCATGAGGAGCAGACGTGGACTGGTTAATAGCGCCCGGCCAATGGCCACGCGTTGTTGTTCTCCGCCTGACAAGTGGCTTGGCCTCCGTTCCAACAGAGAGTCTAAGCCAAGAACAGCGACGACCTGGTCAAGCGAAATGCGACGATCCGAGGTCGGCGTCCGGTTCCAACCGTACAGCAAGTTCGATCGGACGCTCAGATGAGGAAACAACCGGGGTTCTTGAAACACGTAGCCGACTGGACGCTGCGGGAGTGGGAGAAAGAAACCTGTGGTTTCATCTTGCCAGACGTGCTCTCCCAGGGCGAGAAAGCCGGTCGGAGATCGTATCAACCCCGCGAAACAACGCAAAAGCGTGGTCTTGCCACATCCGGAAGGACCGAACACGACCGTGATACCTTCAGCCGGCAGGCTTGATTTCACCTGCAGGCGGAATGTGGGAAAGGTCACATCGAAGCGGGAGATCAATTCACTCATGAGACGTGGATGGGCAGACGCCGGTTGACCGTATAGACCATAAGAAGGACCAGGAACGAAAAGAGAAGAAGCCCTGCCGAGAGCACATGGGCCTGGGTATACTCCAGCACTTCCACATGGTCGTAAATCGCAATGGAGAGCACCTTCGTTCTCCCTGGAATATTCCCGCCTACCATCAAGACCACCCCAAATTCGCCAAGGGTATGAGCGAAGCCGAGGACGATGGCCGTGAGATAACCGCGAGAGGCCATGGGGGACGCAATAGTGAGAAATGTGTCGAGTTTGGAGGCCCTGAGCGACCAGGCCGCCTCGAGCGGCTTTCTCCCGATTGACTCAAAGGCTCCATGCAGGGGCTGAACGACGAAGGGCAGCGAGTATAAAGCGGAGGCAATGACGAGCCCGGTGAATGTGAACGAAAGTGCCGATCCGGTCACTGCCTGTGAGGCGCTCCCGATCCACCCATGGGGACCCAATAAGACCAACAAATAAAATCCGAGAACCGTGGGCGGGAGCACAAGAGGCATCGCGACCACTGCTTCGACCACGGTCCTGGCACGAGATCGCGTATGCGCCAGCCACCAGGCAAGTGGAGTTCCGATGATTAGAAGTACGACCACCGTCACCCCCGCAAGGCGCAAGGTCAGCCAGAGGGGTCCTAGATCCACATCAAGCATCGCCACCGCTTCCTCATGATTGGGTTCCTGTCATCCATGCCGTTCAAAAATCTTTCACACCGGTGTGTGTGGTACCACATCATGGCAGCCCATAGCCAAATCGCTCAATGATAGCCAGGCTTTTTGCTCCTTGGACAAAATCCAAAAACGCTTGTGCGACTGCATTTTTCTTTCCAGTCACTAAGAGGACCGCTTCCTGGTCGAGTGGATCATGGAAGGAAATCGGAACATCCCACCGACTGCCGCTCCCGTTGATTTTTGGATCCAAGACTTGGGAAAGGGCAACAAATCCCAGTTGGGCGTTTTTCGAGAACACGAATTGAAAGGTTTGCCCGATGTTTTCACCTTGAACAATCCGGTCCTTGAGCGATTCCCAGAGACCAAGCTTACTCAAGGTTTGTTCGGCGGCCCTGCCATAGGGCGCGGTCTTCGGATTGGCAATGGCCAGATGCTCGAAATCGCGAGCTGACAGGACGCGTTGTGCATCCGCATGGAGCACACTCGAATCAGGACTCCATAAAGTCAGACGTCCCACAGCGTAAACAAACCGGCTTCCCTTGACGGCCAAACCTTCTTCTTCCAACAGTTGTGGACGTGTGACATCTGCTGAAAAGAGGACATCGAACGGGGCGCCGTTTTTGATTTGTGCATACAGTTTTCCGCTCGACCCGGAACTCACGACAACGGTATGACCCGTGTCTGCCTGAAAATTCGTGATGATTTCCTTCAGTGTAGCCAGAAAGTTTGTGGCAACGGCCACTCGCACTTCTTCGGCTGCGGCTGTCGTTACACATACAGAAAAAAAGAACATGAGGGCAAAAGTGTAAATTCGGATCATCATCATGCATCTTCCAATACTCATGTGAATATGCCATGAACGGTATTTGAAGTCGATATGTTCATGAGGTATCAGCCCTGCCTTGACCTTATCTTTGGCGAACATGATCTCTGTTCCCTTACTCACTGCTATCAGGGATTTCACCACGCCAGTGGAATCTCATCGATTGGGTGGCGAGAATGATTCGCCCTTCCTTGAAAGCCATAACTTCCAGGAGACACCTTCCTTAAAGTCTGACGCGCATGGAAACATAAAAATAATCTGTATCTTTATCCCCTCCTGCCGGCAGACCTGCGGAAGAGGGCAGCCGGTCGAAATAAGACCCCTTGAACCAATGATCGTACCCGACATCGAAATCCAGATTTTGGCTGACAGCCCATTGCACGCGAAATTCCAGGTCATGTCCTAAATAGTTTCCCGACCCTCCGGTGGGATCTTGTAAAAGAATCCCCCCATTCACGGCATTGCCTTGAGCCAAATACCAGAATCGGTGTTTCAGCTGAAGCCTCCACCCTTTTGCGGGCGTGACGATCAGCCGCCAACCTGGTGAACTGATGTTGGACCGGAGAAAGGGCCCGAAAATGCCCGTGGGCATCAAATCAAAGCGACGGGCACCAAACAGAGGATCAAAGGTTTCGCTTTGGCTGCCTCCCGGTGTGCGGGTGCCACTGGCGTAGGTATACAGCACCAAAAAACGAGGAGTCCAGGGAAGAGGAAACGTATACCCGACTTGAGCGTTGGGGTTATAGGCAAAATGATCGACTTGGCCTAAACGACCCACTTGAACAGCCCCTTCTAATTCATAATCGAATTCACTCATCGCGGGAGACTTGAATAGCCGAAGGCCGTACGTCCCATACGTACGGTGAAGGTTCTCATTTTGCGGTGTTTGATCGTTTAATCCGTAATAAAAGGTATTGAACTTCATCCAGGGAATCTGATGATTTTCCAGATACGCGCCCCAGAATAAAAATTTGTTATTCTGCTCGTCGAGTTGGACGTCGTCCCGGATAACCGGTTCGACAAGAAAGGTTCGAAATCGCCAAAGCTTCTCTTTCCCAATCTGCCAATGCACACCATCAAAGGCATTCGTGGTATTTCGGAAATCATTGCGGGCGATATACCGGCGACTCCCAAAGTCAAGCGTCATGCGTCCGAAATGCAAGTCCGTTCGCAGGCCGCTTCCTAATACATTCTCCGCGGTCAATGATCCAAATAACTGTAGGATGTCCCATTCATTAACCGTTGTGTTATTCACAAAACCTCCGGTCTCATCCCCGTACATACGCGAATCCTGCCCTTCAAAGAGGAACCGGAAGGGACCATTTCCTCCCAACCCGAAACGCACTCTGGTTCGGAGAGCTACTTGGGAATCAGTTCGCCCACCTCCAATTGTTGCCGTGGATCGCCAGGGATGATCAACACTTTCGAAGCGCGTGCGGTTTTCGATGCCCAGGTCGACCCAATCAGGCAAGTTCAAGGCGACATTTAAGTATCGAGCCCACTCAATTTCCCTTCGTTGATTGAGGACCGCGTCAGCGGGTTCGATCCACTTTTTCCCGGTCTGTGCTTCGGCCCGCTCCCGGATACCATTCATCAATTCGGGATAATCCGAACCGTTCCCTGTGGTGTTGACCGATGAGACAGACGGTGTATCGGCAGCCAGAACGACGCCGCATGAGAACATGATCGTCATTCCTAGTACTGCCATACCCCACCCTCTCCCATTCCCTGTCATGTTTCCCATTACCCGGCAATCACCCTTTATGGCATCAGAACGATTAAAACACGATTGGGTTACTATTCGATTAAAATTTCCGATAAATGTAATTTTAAAGCGTCTATATGTCAAGTTAAAATTCCATCTGTCTGGGCAAGTCCATAGGTGACGGGTCTCAATCAAAGATCAATAGCCTGGCCGGGTTTTTTGCGCGAAGTATCACGAGCGGAATGTATTTTGAGAAGTTATACATCCAGAGGCACTGCAAAAAGAGAACATGTCTGGTGGAATCGAACAAGATGCTGGGCGGTCTTGTTACTGGGAGAAATACATCGCACCGAAATTGGGTTAGGGGGACAGGAAGCCTGTCTCCAAGGTTATAATCGTAATTGTCATAACTCTAGAAAAAATATTTCACCCACATACAAACACAAAAATACTCCAAAATGATGCTCATCGTGATTTCGAAAGATCCTCAAATGATCGCGGCAATAAAAATACGCAAGGAGGTCATTTCTTGTGAACGGGAATAATTTGTGTGCCTGGCCGGATTTCGTCGGTCCCCCGTAACACAACCAGATCACCCGATTGCAGAGCGCCAAATACCTCGACCATCGACCCACTCCTCGATCCCTTTCGGACAGGAACCCATTCCACAACACCTTCCTTGACAAGAAGCACGAAAACGTTTTCTGTTGTCGTCACAACCGCTGTTGCCGGAACAAACAAGGTCGGGGTAGAACGGCGAATCGGCCAGCGAACTTCCGAGAACATTCCCGCCGCCAGCCGCATAGCCGGGTTATCCACGTCCATTTCCACAGGCATAGATCGAGTCGCAGGATCTACTGATTGAGCAATACGAGACACCACTCCCTGAAAAGTCTCCTCCGGATAGGCCGGCACGGTAAACGGCACCGTTGCTCCTTTGGCAATTGACCCAGCGTACGCTTCAGGAACCGGAACGATCAATCGCAAATGAACAATCTGCTCTAACCGTAACAGTGATGAAGCCCGACCGCCTCCCCCGTCCGGTCCCACCACCGCTCCAGGATGAATATTCCGTTGAGTGATCACGCCATCAAACGGCGTCACCACCCGCAAATACTTTTCCATTTCTTGTAACGATTGGAGACGGGCTGTCAGGGCTTCCTGATGATGTTGCGCCAATTCCAAATCGTTTCCGGCCACAATACCGGGCGTAGAGGCCGCAGCTTGAAGACGGGTATATGTGATATTTGCAGCACGAAGCTGGGCTTCCGCTTCCCTCCTCTGCGCTTGCAGCTCTGGGGCGCGTAATTGGATGAGGACATCCCCTTTCCTCACTCTTGCCCCACGGTCCACGTTAACAGAATCAACAATTCCCATGATCTTGGGGGAAAGATCTACGCTCAGAAATGGAAGCAGTTCCCCCGGTAAGGGAATCGTCTCTTGCAGTTGTTGGCGGGAAACCGGCACCACTTCAACCGAGCCCAGTTGAGTACTGCCCGCAGGGATTCCTGGCATTTCCAAGGAAGAGGTTGAAGATGAAGGGATCAAGGGCTTCTGAGGAACACGCTCTTCATTGCTCATGACCATCACACCCACCACGATCAGTCCCAACAACACCAGCCCGATTCCGATCATTTTTCGTGACATCGTCACTCCGGGTTAACTGGGAACCGTGACGTGCAAAGGTTCATAGTGGATACTCATTGGATCGTCTGGATCTAATGAAGGAGACTGGATAGCTCCCCGCTTTTCCAGAATGGCATACACTGCGGGCAAGATCAGCAAACTGGAGACGGTAGCGGCCAACAACCCGCCAATTACTGCCTGTCCGAGAGGGGCCACCTGTTCTCCTCCTTCCATGATGCCCAATGCCATCGGCAGCATCCCGACTATCATGGCCAACCCCGTCATGAGAATCGGGCGAGCCCGGCTGCTTGCCCCTTCACGAGCAGCCTCCTCGGCTGAATGCCCTTGCTTCCGATGGTGTTCGGCAAACGACACGAGAAGGATCGCATTCGCCACAGCTACCCCTGTAGCCATAATGGTTCCTAAAAACGATTGAATATTCAGCGTGGTCCCGATAAGCGTCAACGCAAGCACAACCCCCATCAACACCGCAGGCATCGTCAACAAAACCACCAGGGCACTCCGCCAGGATTGAAAGTTTGCGGCTAAGAGCAGGAAGATCGTCAGCAGAGCCAGGGCCAATCCCAGTTGGAGGTTGCTGAACATCTCCTTCATCGGGGCAATTTGCCCGCGAACGTCCACCCGAACCCCTTTCGGAGGCGGGCCGACACGATTCAACGCGGCGTCAATGTGGTCCGCCGCCCGGCCTAAGTCTTCTCCCGTCACATTGGCCACAATCGTGACCATCCGTTGCATGTTATACCGGGCATACTCCCCAATAGAGGTTCCGGGAATCACTTCCGCCACGTCACGAAGCATGGTCCCTCGTCCCCCTTCTAACATCACAGGAAGATTCAACATATCCTGTACGGATCGAACTTCCGATTGGGGAATTTCCACCTGAACCTGATAGGCTCTTCCAGATTGAGGATCACGCCAGTAAATCGGTTCCACAAAACGGGTTGAGGAGGTCGCCGAGACCACCGCCCTGGCTACTTCGCCGGCCGTCACACCAAGCTGGCCCGCCCGCACACGATCCACGCGCACCGCCAGGGTGGGATAATCCAAGGGTTGCCCGAAGCGCAGGTCTCGAATGGCAGGTTGGTGCGAGATTTCCTCTCGAACTCGTTCCGCATACTCCCTGTTGGCATCCAAATTCGGTCCGCTTATCGCGATTTCAATCGGGGTTGGGGATCCCATGCTCATGACCTGCGTGACAATATCACCTCCCTCAAAGGTATAACGCGTGCCAGGAAAGCGTGTTGGTAAAAGTTTCCTCAATCGTTCTTTCACCTGTTCCAAGGAAACATCAGAACCCGGTTTCAGCGCCACCAACAACACCGCTTCATGAGGTCCACTGCTCCACATATACAGGGTATTCACCGGATAACTCGACGGATGAACCCCCACAAACCCCAAGCTGATGTTAATACGTTCAGGTCCGACTTCCTGTTTGATCGTCTCGAGAATTTCCTTCGTCAGCACTTCCGTTCGTTCGACGCGGGTCCCGTCCGGAGCCAGAATTCGTAATTGAAATTGCCCGGTATCGACTTGCGGAAATATATCCAACCCCAACCCGGCACCTAACACTACGACCGTCGCCATACTGAGTAGCAAATAGCCTGTGAGGACCAGCCACTTATGGCTCAAAGTCCATTTCAGAATATTGACGTACCAAGCTGGCGTGGTCGGACCTTCTCTCACCTCGGCTCTGGGATGTCCACCCAAAAGCCACACGGCCAAAACCGGCACTAAGGTCGTGGAAAGGATATAGGAGGCTGCCATGGCAAATCCCACCGCCAATGCCAACGGCACAAACAAGGCTTTCGCCACTCCGCTCATAAAAAACGACGGGAGAAATACCGCTAAGATACTCAGCATAGCCAGAAGAAGAGGGACCACCACTTCACCGCGTGAGTCCTTGACGGCCCTCGCCAGGCTCTTCCCACGAGACAAATGGGCATGCACATTTTCAATCGTAACCGTGGACTCATCCACCAAAATGCCCACTGCCAAGGCCAAGCCCCCTAAGGTCATAATATTGATCGTCTGCCCGGTTGCCCATAAGGCCACCACGGCGGCTAAGAGGGCAAATGGAATGGTCACCACGACAATTACCGAGCTCCTCCAACTCCGGAGGAATAGCCACACCACCAATCCTGTCAAAATCGCCCCCAGCAGACTTTCCACGACGACGGCCTTCACCGCATTGGTGACATAGGTTGATTGATCGAACTCAAAACTAATCTGAATATCGTCCGGCACCGCGTCCCGAAAGGTCGGGAGTGACGCTTTAATGCGATCCACCACGGCCATAGTGGAGGCATCGGCTCGTTTGGTGACCGGAATATAGACCGTACGTCGGCCGTTCACCATGGCATAACTGGTGACGATGTCCTCCCCATCTTCCACGGTTCCCACGTCTCGCAGAAAGACCGTGGGCCCTGACCCCAAACGAATAGGTAGCTGCTCCAATTCTTCGATATTCTCAACGACAGAATTCACAGGGGTCAGATAGGCAATATCTCCGATGCGGATATTTCCTGCCGGCATGAGCATATTACCCGTGCGCAGAGCCTGTACCACTTCCTCTGAAGACATGCCAAATGCCCGCAACCGTTCAGGGTTCACTTTTACCACGATCGTTCGGGCCGTCCCTCCAAATGGTGGAGGGGCAGACACCCCAGGGACTGCGGAAAACATCGGACGCACTCTGAACAACGCCAGATCTTGAATTTCTTTGAGGCTCCGTGACTCGCTCTGAAAAACCAAATACCCCACCGGCACACTTCCGGCATCAAACCTCGAAATAAAGGGCGGCACCGTTCCGGGAGGCATGAAGGCGCGGGATCGATTCACATAGGCGACTGTCTGCGCCAAGGCCTGATTCATATCCGTATCCGGATGAAAAAACAATTTCATCAATGCGGCGCCCTGAATGGACTTGGATTCGACATGCTCGATCCCGGTGATATAAAGAAAATGATATTCATAGAACGAGACCAAATAGGCCTCCATTTGGGCAGGGTCCATGCCTCCATAGGGTTGGGCCACATAAATGGCGGGAAGTCCCAAATTCGGGAAGATATCGATGGCCATCCGTTTGACCGCCAGATATGAAAATATGGCCATGGCCACTACCAGCACGATAATGGTCACGGGCCGCCGAAGTGCAATCAGGAGGAGCTTCATTTGATGATTGGAGAAGAAGGAAAGGAGCGCACAAGCTGTAAAAATTGGGAAAGTTCACCCTGCACACCTGAGAGGGCCAACAAGGCTTTCCACACGCCAAGACGCGCCCGCGCATCATCCACGGCGGCCTGGACAACTAACCTTTGCGCCTCCGACACTTCCACGACTGTGGCTAGGCCGGCTTTAAATTGAGCGGCCGCTTGGGATTCCGTCAGGCGAGCCGCTTGTAATTGGATAGGCGTGTTTTCGGCAATGAGTTTGGTACTCTCCATGAGCGATCGAGCTTTCACCTGCTGCGCGGTCAACTCTTGAATCACACGATCGTAGCGGGCCGTTTCGGCAAGATTACGATAATGTTCCTGTTGTTGTTGAGCGCGGATGGAGGAAAAATCCAACAGGGAAAAAGTCGCCGTCAGTCCAACCGCCCAATTCGGCACATCCGGCAATAAACCTTCCCCCCCGCCATCTCGATTGCCCCGGTTGTCCCATCCACTGCCCCGGCCGAAGAAGGAACTTTGCAGGTTGAATTTTGGTGCCCAGGTGCGAGCTAATGCCTCTTCCCTCTTTTTCGGAATATCGGCTGCAGCTT
>JAOTTP010000034.1 GCA_029864405.1 Nitrospirota bacterium | reverse complement strand
CAATGGCAATGGTAGGGGCATCGGCCCCTGCGCCGACGCCAGTGTTCAGGACGACCCCGGGATGCCACTGAACGACCCGGCGCCGGACCTGATGTCCCGCAGCCCCAACGGCGACTACCTGTTCATTGCGTTCCGCGGCCCAGCGCCGATCACTGCCAACCACGCTGCACAGGGAAGTTGCCCAGGGGTGGGCGTGGTCCGGCTCGAGGAGGGGGGCAAGAGCGGAAAACTCGTTGCCGTGCTACGGGCCACTAATACCATCGACACCGCCCTGGCCGGAGCGCCGCCCGGCGGCCATGCCTACACGGGGAAGGAGCGGGCCGACATGCACTTCGTGGACGTGCGGATCCTCGACTAGCGAGCGACCTTCGCCCTTTCACGCGGCGCCTTACGCGGCCTATTCTGTTACGATGATTTGCCTGGGCCCGACACGCCGTCGGGTCCGGGTTTTTCACAAACGCATTCATGTGGCAGAATGGTCGTTGATTTGGGAAACAAGGAGTTCCTGAATTTGGATCACCGCGCCCGTTTCACGTAGTCACAGAAGAATGCAGAATTTGTGGAATCTCTAGTGGAAGGAAGGAAATTTCCTCAATTGCCAAGGAAGTTGGAGTTCCGCTCTCTCTGTCATCGCCGCAAGCCTAATCAGTTATCCTCACCCTCCTTATCCGTCATCCCCGTCAGTGGTTAGCGGGGATCCAGCAGTCGAAGACGTTAGGGGGGAGGCGTCAGGCGTCAAGGGCAAATATGGGGAGACAGCAATCAGGATGGAGGCCCGATACACCATGTCAGGAATGACCGCGGTGGGGGGTGAGGCCCGGTACAGGATTTCGGACATCACAAGATCAAATGCAAGAGAAATCTCGTGACCATTTTTAGAGGGAGGACGCCCTCTTTTTGCAGCGGGTGGAGGGCATTGATCTGGCTGTGAAGCACATCAACGCACTCAATTGTTCAGTAAGCCCTCTAGTTGTTGGCGAACCTCCGGCTCTCGCAATTTCTTTAACGCGATGGTTTCGATCTGCCTGATTCGTTCCCGAGTGACCCCCAAGGTTTGTCCAATTTCTTCCAATGTGGATTCTTCGTCATACCCGATGCCAAACCGCATGCGAAGAATTTGTTCTTCGCGAGGATTCAAGGCTTTGAGGAGGCGGGAAATGGCCTCTTTGGAACTATGTTGCTCGGCAATCTTCAGCGGCGACATCGCTTCGTGATCCTCAAGCAAATCTCCGAATGTGGTTTCACCCTGTTCTTCCAACGGAAAGTCCAGGGAAACTGGTTCATACGAACCTTCCAAGATGCCTTGCATTTTTGCAACAGGTAACCCGGTGTCTCCCGCCAGCTCTTGGAGGGTCGGGGTTCGTCTTAAAAGCTGAGTGAGATGCTGTGAGGTCTTCTTGAGTTTTTGGGAAATCTCATAAATATGGACGGGCCGTCGAATGGTATTCCCTTTTTCGGCAATGGCTCTGGTGATTCCCTGTCGAATCCACCATGTAGCATACGTGCTGAACTTATAGCCACGTTCATGATCAAACTTATCGACCGCTCTCATCAATCCAATGTTGCCTTCCTGGATTACATCCAAAAAATGCAATCCGCGGTTGATGTAGTGCTTGGCCACACTCACGACTAACCGGAGGTTGGCTTCAACCATGTGCGCTTTTGCCTGTTGCACTTGGGCGACGCTCTGTTCAATGACTTTACAGGCTCGCAAAAATTCCAGGTGTGGCATTAAAATGATGGATTCCTCAATCTCCTGAATACGGGCCAGAGCGTTCCGGTGGGCATTGTCGCTCTGTTTTGGGCGGCTGGTTTCCAGAACCTGTTGGTGTGCGATGATTTCTTCTCTAATATGGTGAACCCGTTGAATCATGGTTTCCTGGATGTCCGGGCGCAAATTCAACGTTTCGATTCTTTTAATAATTTGCTGCATGGGTTTTTTGAATGATGTGGGAGAACGCGAACCATCCTGTCCGGAACCACGCAAAGCGAGATGTTGCGCATAATGAGACAGGAGCGGTTTCGCCAGCCGAGTAATCGCATCAAGATGTTTAAGGGTCTTGTGAAAATATTGGCCTGGCTCATGTTGAGTTTCCAGTGAAGGAGACTCTTCTTCGACCCCAAGCGCGGAACTGATGATGACCAGATCACTGACACGGAGGTCACTGTTGTGTAATTGGTCCCGAAGCGCAAGAAGACCCACCAGCGTGACCGGTAAACTAAAAAGGGTCATGAACAGGTCGTTGGTTCCCTCTTTGATCTGTTGAGCAAGCTGGATCTCCATTTCTCGTTTTAAAAGCGGAACTCGACCAATTTCTCTCAAAAAGAGGGTAATAGGGACATTGGTGGTGACGGGGTCTTCCTGGAAGGGATGGCTAGGTTCAATGGTGTCGTCAGGATACGAGTCTGTTATCTCTTTGGCGGTCATTCGGCCCCTTCCCTCAATGGAGGAGGGAGAAGAATGGATTGGCCTTAATGATTGTGACGCATCACCAGACGATGCATGCATCAGACCATCTTGCTGGAGGGAATAACCCTTTCTGCCCCGTTTTTTCTTGAACGAACGATGTAAAGATTGATGTGACGATTCAGTGACTGCCATGATGTTCTCTCTTTCTCCTACACACAATAATCAAATCAGCCGGAGCCGAATGGCTGGAGACACATTAGATCCTCTTTTTTTCGGCTTTCATTCCACTCACAATTTCTTACTTCGGCTCTTTAACTGGCATGCCTTGCTGAAAACCGAGGTTCCCTCATTCCTCTCTGGTCATTTTCCCCTTCACGGGCTTTAAGAATGGTCGCATCGACCGTTTCTCCGCAATTGAGACATCTCAATACCTCAATATGGTGAAACTGACCCTCGAGATTATAAATACTATCTCTCACTAACAGCCCCTCACATCGTTGGCACTTCATCATCTTTTCACTCATTCGCTCACTCATCTGTTCAGTCATCATAAAATTCCCTCCTTTTGGAAGTATTAACTTGCCCCTTGATCTCCTATTGGTTAAGATAAGTAACTAGTTACCAAAGTAAAGTAGGTACCGTAAAGTAACCATGAAATTGCCTCAAAGTTCCTTCGGGTGTCCGTTAGATTCTCTTCTTCGCGTTCTTGCAGGGCCGTGGACGATTTACATCCTTTGCCGCCTGCATAACAATGGAGAAACCCGTTTTGGCCAGCTCAAGCGCCAAATGCCGGGGATTTCATCCAAAATGTTGACTGAGCGATTGCGATCGTTGGAAAAGGCTGAAATTATCTTCCGTCACCAAGCACTGACCGTTCCTCCCCAGGTGACCTACGGACTCACGACAGAAGGTCGTGAACTCACGACTATCCTTGATCAAATAAATACAGTGGCATATCGATGGCAGAATAAAGAAATCAAAAGGACGAATATGGAAAAGAAAACGAAAGATAAAGCACGATAATGTTTTCGCCACTCGTGAGTGGAGCATTTTTGAAAAAGCGGTCAAACAAAGAATTGAATGCCTTTCCGTTTCGTTCTTTTAATGAAGTCAATGCCTGAAAAAGGTACAATTCCCATCTCCACGCGCATTGGGAGGGGGAAGCAAGACCTTACCCAGAATCTCATAATGCCAAGTCCTCCATAAACTTCAAGAAAAAAATGCAATGTCCAAAAATATTTTTGTCGTAGGTCTGGATGATTTCAATCTGGCCTTACTCCAACCGATTGGGGCGAAAAAATCCTATGAATTTCACTCCCTGTTGTCGGTTCAGGATGTGAAAAGGCGGGAACACTACAATCCGGATGAATTGTTAAGGAAAGCTGAAAAAAAGCTGAAATCTTTTAGGGGGACCATTGATGCGATTGTGGGATATTGGGATTTTCCGACTACCTGTCTGGTCCCGTTTCTGAATCAGAAATTTGGGTTGCCGGGGCCTTCTGTTGAAAGTGTCTTGAAATGTGAGCATAAGTTTTGGAGTCGGGTGGAACAACGTCAGGTGCTCACGGACATCCCAGCATTCTGTGCCTTCAATCCGTTTGAGGCCAATCCACGCTCCAAGGTCGACTTGCCCTTTCCGTTTTGGATGAAGCCGGTGAAAGCGTTTGCCTCTCAGTTGGGATTTCGCATCCATAATGAAAAGGAATTTGAGGGAGGAGTCGAGAGGGTTCGACAGAAAATTTCGCATTTTGCCGAACCCTTCAATTATTTTCTCGACCAGATTACGCTGCCCCCGTCTGTGGCGGGCATTGGGGGAGACTGGTGCATTGCTGAAGCGATTATCGCAGGACGGCAATGTACGCTTGAGGGATATGTCTATAAGGGGGAGGTGGAGATCTATGGGGTGATCGACTCCATCAGGGAGCCGAATCGATCCACCTTTGCCCGATATCAATATCCCTCCCAGTTGCCCAAACGCATACAAGACCTGATGATTCAAGCGGCTCAAACAATCATGACGTATCTTAGATATGACAATGCTCCCTTTAACATGGAGTTCTTTTACGATGAACCCCATGCCCGCATCTGGTTATTGGAAATCAACCCACGTATCTCCCAATCGCATTGCGATGTTTTTAGAAAAGTCGATGGGGCCTCCCATCAGGAGGTCATGATCGACCTGGCACTCGGGAAGAGGCCGGAATTTCCCCACAGACAGGGTGAGTTTGGGTGTGCGGCGAAAATTTTTCTTCGCACCCATGAAGATGCTGTTCTGAAGCATGTTCCGGGTGAAAAAGAGATCCAACACGTGAAAGAACGGTTCTCGGGGGCCCTCGTCAATATTCATGTGAAAGAAGGGATGCGACCGTCAGATTTGCCCAACCAGGAAAGTTATAGTTATGAATTAGGGTATGTCTGTCTAGGGGCCCAAAATGAGCATGAGCTTTTGGAGCATTCTCGAACATGTCAGGAGTATTTGAAATTCGAATATTCTTCTTAAAGGTATAGGTACAAAACCCTTCTTCACCTCACCTCTCATGACAGTTGCCTTGAAAACCGTCAACTCCTTCCCTTATCAAATCCGTGAGATTGAACACGTCTGGATCACCATGTCTGACGGTGTTCGTTTGGCGGCACGCATTTGGCTCCCGGAGACTGCGGAGGCGGAGCCGGTCCCTGGGATCTTGGAATATATCCCCTACCGAAAACGTGATAGTACGGCCTATCGCGATTCGATGACGCACCCCTATTTTGCGGGCCATGGCTATGCCTGCGTGCGTGTCGATTTGCGAGGCAGCGGTGACTCTGAAGGAATCTTGTTGGATGAGTATTTGGCTCAGGAGCAGCAAGATGGCTTAGAGGTTTTAGAATGGATTGCTGAACAATCCTGGTGTAGTGGTTCCGTCGGCATGATGGGGATATCCTGGGGTGGATTTAACGCGTTACAGGTTGCCGCCCATCGCCCGCCAGCACTGAAAGCCATAATCACTATTTGTTCAACCGATGATCGGTATGCCGATGACATTCATCATATGGGTGGATGCCTCCTGGGCGATAATCTTTCCTGGGCATCGACAATGTTCGCCTATAATTCCTGTCCTCCTGATCCCTTATTGGTCGGTGAGCGCTGGAAGGAACTCTGGCTGGAACGATTACAAGGCAGTGGCTTATGGCTGGATACCTGGCTCCGTCATCAGCGGCGCGATGATTATTGGAAACAGGGATCGATTTGTGAAGATTTTTCCGCGATCACCAGTCCAGTGTTGGCAGTCAGTGGTTGGACTGACGGATATTCTAATGCGGTCTTTCGACTTCTGGCTAACCTCAAGGCTTCGCGAAAGGGCCTGATTGGACCCTGGGGTCACAAATATCCCCACTTGGGTGTTCCCGGGCCCGCCATTGGCTTTCTTCAGGAATCATTACGCTGGTGGGACAGATGGTTGAAAGGGATTGAGACGGGAATTATGGAAGAGCCGATGCTGCGTGTCTGGATGCAGGAGAGTGTTCCTCCCACCACTTATTATGATGAGCGACCTGGACACTGGATAGGTGAACCTGCCTGGCCTTCCCCCTCCATTGTCTCCCAAAAGTATCCTTTGGCCGCGGGGAGAATTGGAGAGGCCGATGAGCCTATTCCGGAAAGACCCCTCAGGATTCAATCACCCCTCAGTGTGGGGTTATTTGCCGGTAAATGGTGTTCCTATGCGGCTGGCCCCGACCTGGCCCATGATCAACGAGAAGAAGATGGAGGGGCCCTGGTGTTTGACGGTGCCCCTCTTGAAGAGGCGATAGCGATTCTAGGGGCACCGGTTGTCGAGCTTGACCTGCAAGCGAATAAACCCATAGCCATGGTTGCGGTCCGTTTATCGGATGTGGCTCAGGATGATAAAGCGACACGGGTCACCTATGGATTGCTGAACCTGACCCATCGAAACAGCCGTGAATATCCTGAGTACTTGAAACCGGAGGAACGGTATCGGGTTCGGGTTCAGCTCAACGATGTCGCGCAAGTCTTTCCAAAAGGACACCGTCTCCGTTTATCGCTCTCGACCTCGTACTGGCCCCTGGCCTGGCCGCCTCCGGAACCTGTCCGCCTGACGATTTATACGGGGTCTAGCACCTTGAGTTTACCCATACGACAGTCATCAGGGGAATTGGACGCACAAGTTCCTGCTTTCGGTGAAGCGGAAGGTGCGCCGCCTCTTGCAAAGACACTTATTGAACCGGAACATCACAATTGGCGGGTCATCCGTGATTTAGCCAAGGATGAATCGACGTTAGAGGTCATCAATGATAAAGGAATTTTTCGCCTGGACGACATCGACCTCGAAGTGCAAAACAAAACGGTGGAAACGTATACCTATCAGGCAGATGATTTCTCCTCCGTGAGAGGCGAAACTCTGTGTATCCGCGGTTTCAAACGTCAGGACTGGTCTGTCAAAACCGTCACCCGCACGGTTCTCACCTCTACCCCCACACACTTTCATATCCTGGCCGACCTGGATGCCTACGAAGGCGATAGGCGGGTGTATTGCCAAAGCTGGGATAAGACGATTCCCCGCGACTATATTTAGGCTGTTTGTTGACAGGGCGGGTGGATGAGTGGCTGGCCGGATGGTCTAACGCTGCTGCGCACAGGGAAAAGCTTCCTCGTCACCGTTATCGGACAGCTCCACCTCTGAGGAATGATGCACGTTAAGGTGGCGAAGCCATGGGCCGATGTCACGGGGGAATTTTTTAGTCGAGCAGCACAACAAAGGCATCAGGCCCGCGGAATCACTTTTTCTTCATCGATGACCTGGCTGGCATAGTCCAGGGCGTCGACCACATCCTCCCGCGACAGTTCAGGATAGGTTTCGATGATCCGTTCGACCAGATAATCGCCGGCAATCAAGCCGAGAATGTTCTTCGCCATGATTCATGTTCAACGAATGCACGGCTTTTTACTCCAAATTTGTGGATCGATGCTTTTGCGATCTTCCATGGCTGGGTCTTCTTTGCCGTGGCGAGGGGTGTTTGGCCAATGGTCCCACGGATAGCACCCGTTGTGGTGGAGGCGAGAGGGTTTCGATAAGAGGTGTCAAGTGGTGATGGTTGTGGATCAAGATAATGTGATGCACGATCTGCCCATGGCTTCAGATCTAGTCAACACGGGGGAAGCTTAGCCAAACGTGAATAGGTTAAGTGTGCACTTCCCCCATAGCTTCCTACGGGGTTACCGAACAAAAGGAAGAGCTTGAGAAGCCTTGGTTTCTCAAATGTGGTTGTTTTTATCTTTGATGCCCCCTCAGCTTGCTGCGGGGTTCTTCATCGATGGTACGGGTCAGAGCCCATATAAGAATGGTTGTGTTAGGTATCGTTCCACGGATTGATCAGCACGACCCCTGAGACTTCGAAATCAGAGATATTCCGCGTCATCAAATGAAGGCTGTGTTGTTTCGCTGTGGCTGCGATCAGGCCATCACAGGCGTGAATAATTTTTCCTTGTTTTTGTGCTGTGACTGTGAGATCGCTCCAAAGATGGACTGTGCGCGTATCAATAAGCAGGATCGAAGAAGCATAGTTCTTTTCGAGCCCCTCAAGCCATCCGGTAAGGGCTGATTTTCTTTTACTCTCTCTCAGTAAGGCGATGCCTTTCGCAATCTCCCCAATCGTAATGACGCTGATAAACAGATCAGAACTTTTAAGGTTTCCAACGGCCTCTTTGACCCCGGGATGTCCATGTGGCTTTCTGATTTCAGAAAGAACACATGTATCAAGCAATACTCTCATAAATCTGGATCCCGCATAGAAGACTGGTCACGGGAGAGATCCAAATCATCCAAGGATGGTCCGTTCGCAAGAAGATATTCTTTTAAAGATTGCCGCTTCCCGGTGAGTTTCTGATATTCTTTTTCCTCTAAAATCACAAAGGCTTCGTCTCGGCGTAACACGCGCTGTGGCCCTTCGAGCAACACCTTATTGATCACTTCACTGAATTTATTTTTTGCTTCCGCGAGTTTCCAATCCATGAGCAAATTCCTTTTGTGGCTAGATTGTCTAGATTTAGGCTAGCATTCTAAGATAGATTTGACAAGCTTGATTTAAGGGAAGCCGCTGCCAAAGGGGCGCGTGGCCATGTGGATTGTCGGGAAATTGTCAACGACCACGCCCTAGCGAGTGCTATGCCCATCGTGAAGGTGGCGCATCCCTTAGCTAAGGTCACACATGAAGTCGCGATTGTAATCGTCGCTCAAAAGGAACTGGAAACCTCGATGACGGATGGTCTGGATCCCGAACAGGCCACCGAACTGATTGTCAGCCGAATGCTGCAATGAGATTCCAATGAACTTTTGATGCTTACGGAAGAAAGTGAGGCAGCACGCGCCATTGGCGCTGAATCTGCTTTTATCCCCTGAGTGCCGATGCAAAAATTCCTGGCAAAGGCCTGTGGCCAGGATCGGTGGCGATCCGGCGACACGTCTTGCTGTTATGTGCCGTCTTATTCGTAATAAACCAGAGGGACAAAAGGGATTATCTGAAATTAACAGACTAGCGCGCAGTATGAATTTTCAACCCTTATAGCCTCTTCCCAAAGTCTTATACGGCCTTTGTTCTCTACTGTTAGTTCCCAGGTGTTGGCCTGCTTTCAGTTTTCATTTCTTGTATGAATAGCGATGTGGTTCCCGTCTGGGTCTTGAATAACGGCCATCCGACAGACAGGGGTAGAAAAGATTTCAACAACGAACGTGACCGATTTCTCCTTCAGTGTTGTCACGAAGACGTCTAAATCAGCTGTCTCAAACGCTACCACTGCTCCCTTAGCTCCTGGAGTATGACCCATATCCACGTTGGTGATGGCAAAAGAGGAATCTCCCATGTTGTATTCCAACCACTCATCCCGAAAGTTGTTGCTAAGAGTCAAACCCAGAACATTTTCGTAAAAGTTTCTGGACCGTGCAATATCTGTGACCGGTTAAACCGTAAATGCTATAGATGTAATCATACTAAAAACCCTTTATCCTATGAAAACTCTGTGATTACTGATCAAGAGAAGCTTTCTGGCCTCCAAGTTGAGGTAGTAGTTTTCGCCCGCGAGTTGTTTTGAAAATTCCGCTGTCTGCTTTGGAATTTTTTCGAGGCTTACTCAGAACTAGATAGCTTCCTTGCGGTTAAGAATCGTTGATCTAGGAAGCACTGCGGGAAATTGGGGAAACCGGGCTAAGAATAAATATTTTCTTGGGGAGCCTCAAGTGTTTCTGAGATTTTCAACGTTCCAGATCTTGCTTTATCTCTTCGTACTGTTCCTTGGTAATTTCCCCGCTGGCATAGCGCCTATCAAGAATCTGGCGCGGCGTGTTTAAATTCTTTGTCCCATGTGTATTCCACCCGCATAATGGACAAGAGATACGCCACCCACCTGACCGACGAAAAAATCCAAACACACAGATACCTATTAAAAGCATCATAAGCATCATGAAAGTAAACGGGAAAATCCACATCCAACGAAAGCCGCCTTCCCACCACATATGAGGTTCCATTCTTTTTCCTCCTTATTAAGAGGACCGTGACGGATAAATTTTATTGAGCTTTTCCTCTAACCTTTTTACACCGCAGTAATTCAAGATAGAGAAGGAAACCAATGTCACCATCACAGCAAGAGGGAGGATGGGCATTAATGGGAACATAGGCATTTCACGCATTTTTTTCATCATCGACATTTTCATTTTTTTTCACTCCTTTAGCAGCCCATCAGGGCTTAGGCTTTTGGTACATCTCACCCGCATAGCCTTCGAATGGCGAGATTCTACACACTCACTTTTAATTTTTAGGAAACCGCAAGAATCGTGCTCAGGTGAAATTATGTTCAAGATTTAAAAGATCAACTCGTAAAAGAGGGGGACAAGTCTTGGGTCTTACGACACAGAATCAGGTGTCAAGGGCGTTTGGGGACAGATGGGACAAAGCTGAGGAGATCCGTGAGGCAAAAGGGGGCAAACGCATGAACAGCCTAGTGGTGTTTTAGTGACGCAAGTCTACTAATACCCATATACCTATCGCGATGAACCCTATTCCGGCTGTCAACTTCAAAGTACGTGGCGAAATATAGTTTGGGAGTTGCCCACCAATTATCACAGCAAGGAGAGTAGACAGAATAAGAGCCGCAGAGGAAGCAAAAAAGACCCCCACCTTGCTGACGCGTTGGTCTGTTGCAAATAACAGGGTTGCCAGTTGAGTTTTATCGCCTAATTCTGCCAAAAACACGGTGAGGAAAATCGGCCACAGCGCCATTCCTTGTTTCCTTTCCAAATTGTATCCCAGAAAGTGCTTGATCAGACTGTTTTCTTTCTTATAGGGCACGACATTTCGAAATCTTCATTTCAAGGTAGACCTCGCTTTATCACGAAGACAACCTGGTGAGGCGATAGTCCCTGTGGCGGCAAGCTCGATAGGCGGACAATTTGTGAGCCCATTTTTTGTAATTCCCTGCATCACGTGAGCTTACTAGTCTATGCAATTTTCTATTTAACACTTTCGGAGAACTCTCAACTGACCGCCAGCACCCCAACATTGTCTTGAAATTTCAACTGACTGCCGAAGGCCCGACACTTAGCCTGCATGTGCCGTTCAAGGTGTGCCGCGTCACGGCCCGTGGCGATTCCAACCCGGCAGTTCTCAATTCGTACCGGATGCAGGTGCAGCCTCTCAAGATGCCCTTCCTGAATGGCGAGCAGAAACAGGAAGGAAACGCTTACGACATCTATGCGATTCTTTTGTTCGAAAAATCAGCAATGGCCTTAAATTGGCTCATCTCTGTTATCTTGCTATGGGGGTCTGCATTTTGAAAACGATAATGTTTCTGTTGATGTTGGCTTTTTCTATCGCTGAATTCCGCTACACGAAGACAGCAAAGGGAAGTGACTTATCTCACGCCTCGCCTCCCTCAATGGAACATGTGAAACAGGGCAAAGCCCTGTACGAAGGTCTGGACAGGTGTATTCATTGTCATGGCGATACGGCCTTGAGACGCCCCCTTACCAAACAAGTCCTTTTTTCGATTATTAAATTCAGGGTGCCAGGCACATCTCATATGCCTTTTATGTATCTGCTTTCAGATGAGGAGATATGGGCCATCGTTCAGTATCAACTCCATGGCATCTGCAAGAATGGCTGTCAAAATTAAAGAGCCTGGAAGGCACGCTCAACCAATTAAACGAGTGTCCATTTGCCTGAGACCGTTACACCTCCGAAAAAAAATGGGATAACAGGCCATACCCAAAACAGGCCCGCATAATTTCTTGAGGAGCTTGTTTGGTTGAACCCGGCTAAGAGGGGGTAGAGGCCAATGGCCGGGACCTCACGACGTGAGATTCACCCACCCAATGACTGTTCCATCTCCAGGATTTTGAGCGTGGTTTTGAGGACGGCGTCGGGATTCAAGGAGATACTGTCGATGCCCTGCTCCACGAGAAACTGCGCAAACTCCGGGTAGTCACTGGGGGCCTGGCCACAGATGCCGATCTTCCGACCTTTGGCCTTCGCGGCCTTTATGACATGAGCGATGAATGTTTTGACTGCGGGATTGCGCTCATCAAACACATGGGCCACGATTTCTGAATCCCGGTCCACGCCAAGCACCAGCTGGGTGAGATCATTCGAGCCGATGGAAAATCCGTCGAAGATCTCGGCAAATTCTTCCGCGAGAATCACATTGCTGGGAATTTCACACATGACATAGATTTCCAAGTCCTTGTCTCCACGGTGAAGTCCGTGCTTGGCCATCTCCTCGAGAACCTTTTTTCCTTCCTCAACGGTCCGGCAAAACGGAATCATGAGTTTCACGTTCGTAAGCCCCATCTCTTCCCTGACTTTTTTCATGGCCTGACATTCCAGGGCAAAGCCGTCCCGATAGCGGGGATCATAGTAGCGGGACGCGCCACGAAATCCGAGCATGGGATTCTCTTCCGTCGGTTCGTATTCCCTGCCGCCGATTAAATTCGCGTATTCGTTCGACTTGAAGTCGCTCATACGGACAATGACATCTTTGGGGTAAAACGCCGCTCCGATCATGCCGACTCCTTGGGCGAGTTTGTCGACGAAGTACTGGGTTTTGTCGGGATAGGCGGTTGTGAGACGATCAATGTCGGCTTTCACGCCGGCATCCTTCAGGTGGTGATAGTTCAGCAGCGCCAGAGGATGGATTTTAATAAAGGTGCTGATAATAAATTCCTCCCGGGCCAGCCCGACGCCTTCATTGGGAATGAAGGAAAGACGAAAGGCTTCCTCCGGGTTTCCCACATTCATCATGATTTTGGTGCGAGGGTGCGCCAGATTTTTCAGGGGAATCTGTTGAACGTCAAAAGGGAGCCGACCTTCATAGACGAACCCGGTATCACCTTCCGCACAGGAAACCGTCACCGATTGCTCGTCCTTGAGGGCCTCGGTAGCCCGCTCCGCACCGACGATAGCGGGAAGACCGAGCTCGCGACTGACGATCGCCGCATGGCAGGTCCGGCCTCCGCGATTGGTCACGATGGCAGACGCTTTCTTCATGATCGGTTCCCAGTCCGGATCAGTTTTGTCCGTGACCAACACGTCTCCCTCTCGAAAGTCCTGAAGGTTCTGAACTTGGGTAATCACTCGAACCGGGCCTTGACCAATCTTCTCTCCCACGCTTCGGCCTTGAATGAGAACCTGTCCCCGCTGCGTCAGGTGATAGGTTTCCATGACATCGGGATCTTTTCTGGACTGAACGGTTTCGGGCCGGGCTTGGACAATGAACAGCTCTCCCGTCTGCCCGTCTTTGGCCCATTCGATGTCCATGGGACAGGACCGGCCTTTCTTCGCGCTGTAATGGTCTTCGATGAGGCAACTCCATCGGGCAAGGGTCAGAATTTCTTCATCGGTAATGGCAAAACGGTTTCGGTCATCAGGGGAGACCGGCACATTTTTGACCATCTTGCTTCCCCCGATATCGTAAATCAGTTTAAATTCTTTGCTTCCCGCAATTTTATGAAGAATGGGCTGAAAGCCCTGCTTGAGGGTTGGCTTGAAGACATAATACTCATCAGGATTGACGGCGCCTTGCACGACATTTTCCCCAAGCCCGTAGGAGGCGTTGATCAGGACGACATCAGGGAATCCGGTTTCGGTGTCAATGGTGAAGAGGACGCCTGCTGAGGCCAGATCGGAACGCACCATTTGTTGGACCCCGATAGACAGGGCGATTTGGAGATGGTCAAACCCTTTATCCACCCGATAAGAAATGGCCCGATCGGTGAAGAGCGACGCAAAGCACCGCTTGCAGGTTTCAAGGAGTGCCTGATGGCCTTGAACATTGAGATACGTTTCTTGTTGCCCGGCAAAACTGGCATCCGGTAAATCTTCCGCTGTCGCGCTGCTTCGTACGGCGACATCGGCTCCTTCAGTTGATTGGGCACTCAGTCGGTCATAGGCCTCCTCTATGGCGTGTTCCAGTTCGGGAGGAAGGGCTGCGCCAATAATCGCTTGTCGGATTTGTCGCCCTCGTTGACGGAGGTTGGCCAGATCCCGGGTATCCAGATCTTGCAGGATGTCTTGAATTTTCTTATCGAGTCCGGCTTCACGAAGAACATAGCGATAGGCCTCAGCCGTAATGGCAAATCCGTTTGGGATCTTGACCCCCTGAGGAGTGAGCTCCTGGTACATTTCGCCCAGAGAGGCATTTTTGCCTCCCACTCGACTGATATCCTCCAGGCCAATTTCTTCAAACCAGAGGATGAAGGATTCAGGTGTTGAGGCAATTGGCTTCATGCCGATGATTCTCCTTCTTTATGTTTAAAACGAGGAAGACAGCCATCGTGAGGCGTAAAGGGGTGAGGCGTAAGGGGTAAGGCGTGAGGAGTTAAGAAAAGAAAGACATGCAGGAAATTCAGTCATGTATTCTTTTTGTATAACTCCTTACCCCTTACTTTTTACTCCTCACTGTTTATCCCTTAATACACATCGTAAGGGTCAAAGGCGGTCATCGCTGCACCCGGCGTTTGCCGACCGGGAAGAGACAGTGTTTTCCCGCAATTGGGACAGGTGAATTGTTCAACCTTCGTTTCTTTCGAATATTGGCTGCTGGCCATCACCTGAGGTGGCCATGTGCAGTGACAGAGTTGAAAGCCAAGGGATTGCCCCATGGCCGCATGACCAACCTGGATCGTCCGTTCCGCTTCTTCAATCTTTTGTTGAATGGCTTTTCGTGGGTCGCCTGCCGGTAGTTGATCGTTTGCGGAATGGACGAGGGCAATAGCCTCCTTTAAGGTCGTCAACCCTTTCGTGAAGGCTTCCAAGACCTGGAGAAGGCTCTGTTCTCGTTTTGTGTTATCCATAGCAAATTCCCCTTTTGTTGATGAACGATGCGAATGCGACGTCCTAGTTTTAGTCGTTTGAGATGGTCGAGCCCATATTTTATTTGTAACAGCTTGACCCTCACCGGTCAGACATTGGAGGAACGCATTGTGACGTCAGTCGCTCCCAACCAGTCTGGCATCCTGAGCCAATGGCGAAGGACCTGTGCCTAGGATGACAAATATCCGGAAGCCATCTCTCTCGCCGCCATGCCCGAGAGTGCGAACAATAAAGCGTGGCTCTCGCAAGTTCAGCCAATCGAATTGTCATCCTGAGACCATGGCGAAGGATCTGAGCCCAGGGTGACGGTGCCACGGCTCAGCGAGATCCTTCGTTTCACTCAGGATGACAAATGAGGGGAAGCCATCCGTTCCTATCATGCCCGACATTGTTTATCGGGCATCCATCTTTGTATTTCTCCGGATGGATCCCCGCTGACGACTTGCAGGGATGACGCAAGAGAGAGAATGCTACACGCTTCGCATTTACCACGCATTGTCTGATCAATGAAGTCCAGTTTTTCACACCTTATCCCTTGATACAGATTAACGGGCGCATTTTCGCCACCTTACGGGCCAAGGACGCCTGTTCAGCCGCATCGACCACGGCGGTGACGTCTTTATAGGCACCCGGCGCTTCTTCGGCGACCCCTCGCGCGGAAGGACTTCTAATGAGAATCCCCTGAGCCGCTAATTCTTGAATCACCCTCTGACCTTTCCATTGGCGGGTCGCTTGATGCCGACTCATACTCCGTCCTGCCCCATGGCAGGCCGACCCATAGGCCAGGCCCATGCCTTCTTTCGTCCCGACCAGAAGATAGGAGGCCGTTCCCATGGTTCCACCGATGAGGACTGGTTGACCGAAGGCTTGGAGGTCAGCAGGGATGTCAGCATGTCCGGGACCGAACGCACGCGTGGCACCTTTGCGATGGACAAAGACGCGCCGGCTCCGGCCGCCAATCTGGTGCTCCTCCACTTTGCAGGTGTTATGTGACACATCGTACAGGAGGGGTAAAGCCATCTGAGGAAAAATTTCCGAAAACGCCTCACGGACTAAATGGGTGACGATTTCCCGATTGGCTAAGGCGCAATTGATCGCAGCCCGCATCGCCCCCAAATATTCCTGGCCCAACGGGGAGTCGATCGGGGCGCAGGCCAATTCGCGGTCCGGCAAGGCAATCCCATATTTGCTCGCTGCCACAACCATTTTCTTGAGGTATTCGGTGCCGATTTGATGACCCAGCCCTCGAGAGCCGCAATGAATGCTGACCAGAATATCCCCGGCGTGGACACCCAGTTGTTCAGACAAGGGATCGTGATAGGTTTCTACGACCTCCTGAATTTCTAAATAATGATTCCCGGACCCTAACGTGCCCATTTCGTCCTGCTGGCGCTTCTTGGCATGATCAGAGACGCACGCGGGTTTAGCCCCGGTCATGCACCCGTGTTCTTCAATGCGCGACAAATCCTTCGCCGTTCCATAGCCTCGTTGGACCGCCCATTGGGCACCGCCAGCCAGCATGTCATCCATTTCCTTGGGTTTCAGGTGCAATCGGCCGGTGCTCCCCACCCCTGCGGGCACTCGTGCAAATAAGAGATCCGCCAGCCTTTCTTTCACGGGAATGATATCGTCGGCACGCAAACCGGTGTAGAGGGCCCGTACGCCGCAGGAGATATCAAATCCGACCCCGCCCGCAGAAACCACGCCGCCCTGTTTGGGATCGAAGGCAGCCACTCCGCCTATCGGAAATCCATACCCCCAATGGGCGTCGGGCATGGCAAAGGAGGCTTGGACAATTCCCGGGAGCGTGGCCACATTGACGACTTGTTCATAGACCTTGAGATCCATGTCGCGAACGAGTGACTCATCCGCGTAAATAATTCCCGGGACGCGCATTTTTCCCTTTTGAGGAATGTGCCACTCATAAGGAGAGATTTGGGATAGGAGATTCAAGTCCATACGGTTTGTCGCATGCCAATTGAGTGAATCAATCAGTACGCTGAAATAGTCGGCTCAGCCTAGATGCTATTTTCAATTCACGATACTAGACATCAACGACACATTGGGCGACCCAGCCGTTTTCCTCACTGTGCCGGACAGACAGCTCAGTGTATGTCGCCCCTTTTATTTCTACGGCCGGCTCATGCTTCATTCGATCGACTGGTTCCCCACGTGCGATGCCTACTAAATAATGATCCGTGATCTTGACCTCAAACTGACCAAAGACCATGTGCCCGCATGCCATTTCATAGATGAGGGCATTCAGCCAGTCCACCAGTAAGAGTTCATCATCCGGGGCTTCACAGCTGAAATGGTGTTCCATCTGAGGAGACACCTGCTGAGGATCCGTCATGACAGCCGTCAACGCTAACGCGGCCTGTTCAAAGGCCTGGGATTTGGTAATGCCCATACCACGAATCCCCATATCCGCCTCATGGGGAAAATGCTCCCACCGCGCTGAAGACTCACGGCCATCCATATTTGTCATCTTATGAGGAGAACTCCCCTCGCTCCCAATATCGGTGATCAGGAGTTCCTCCCCCCTCGCCGTCATGCCCGACAGTATTCATCGGGCATCCATCTGTTTCCGTCACTCCCGACATTCGTGATCGGGAGTCCATCTTGTCTGCGTTTCGGATGGATCCCCGGTGACCATCGACGGGAATGACAAAAGAGTATGTCATCCTGAGCTTATAGCGAAGGATCTGAGCCCAGGTTGACGAGGCCACGGCTCAGCGAGATCCTTCGTTTCACTCAGGATGACAAAGACATCATTGTCATGCCCGACATTGTCTATCGGGCATGCCTCCGGCCTTCCTTTTTTTCTCCTAATCCAACATGAACGATATCTTCGCGGTAATTCGAAACTTGGTGATTTTGTTATTCTCCACTTTGGCTTCCATATCCTTGATGTAAATCGATTTAATGCCGTGCACACTTTTGGCTGCCTGGGTCACGGCGTGCGAAGCCGCATCTTCCCAGCTCTTGTCTGATTCGGTTAGCACTTCGATCACTTTTAACATGTCTGACATGGCTGAACCTCCTTGATGTGAAAATGAATGATGAACAACTGACCTGGGTACATTGGTTGGGCCTTTCTTTACCCGTGACTCTCTGGTGAAGGGTGAAGTTTGGCGATGGGGTTAAAGGGAGCAAGCAATCTGATATATCGTAAGACATCCCAGCGCTCATCTTCCGTCAGCCGCTCTGACCACCCATGCATAGGAGAAAATACGGCTCCATAGGTGATCACAGTCATCAATTCCCAATCGGTTTTTGATCGGGATTCCAGAGAGTGAAAATTGGCCGGTTGCACCATCAGAAATTGGGTATCCGGCCCATCACCAGCCCCTTTTTCTCCGTGACAATTCGCGCAATGCTTTTCAAACAGGATTTTCCCATTTTGAGGGTTTCCCGGAACTTCTTGACTCACCGCCAGAATCGGCCAGGCCATCACGAGGATGAACCCGAGAAGACCGAGGTATCTGTGTTGTTGTTGATGCATAATGTCCTCCTGGTAGCTTTCCTGTAAGGATGTCATTAAAAGTTGTATCTATGGACAGTCAGAACCATCCACACTCGTCGTTATCGTTCTTGAATAGTTTCCAGGTACGACAACAATTGCCAGATTCGCCCTCGCACTTGATCCGCCCACTCCGTTTCAATCGAGACCTCATCCTCCGGTATCCGGAACCAAATTCCAAACACCGGCATGGCACGCGTGCCATGACTCGGAATTTGTTCGCGTCCATCGATCGTTCGGTACGCGTGCCAAAAGGGAAACGAGCCCCCATCGTTTGCTGACAACTTGGTCAAATTTGCCGGTTTGGGATTCAAAGACTCGGAAAGTGGACCGTCCCCTATGGCTCGTGGCCCATGACAGGATACGCAGAATTTTTGGAAAAGCAGTCTTCCTCCCTCTATGACTTCCTGTTCCTGCCCCCATGCAGGACTCATCCCCATGCCCATGATCAACAGTGCAATGCTCCCATTCCAGGCGAGAAGTCTAAAAAAGGTGTTCACTTGGTGTCCTCATCGTGATTAAAAAATTCAGGCACCCTTTGCGGATGCCGGGAGGTGACTTTGTGCTAGCAAATATGTCGATTATTGCATGCTCTGTGTTTTTAAAGAAATAAATGTACAAATTTAATGATCTAATTGTCTTGAGCCACTCAGCAAAAGATCGTTGGGGAGAATAATAACGTGATGTACCTACAACGAGTGATTTCAAGCTTTATGCCAAGTAAAGTTTTTGGAGATTATTAATCAAAAGATGTTGGAAGAGTTGAAGGAGGAAAGTGGCTCGTATCCTGTTGAGATGGTGGAGAAACCTTGAAAATCCGAGAGGGAGAAAAAAGTGTAAAAATTGCTCAATGGCTGTTATCTGGTCGAGAAAAGTGGAGGGAAAGATGAGAAATGTGAAGGAGACCACCAGAGGAAATGTAGCATCTTGCTACAGATCTCCGAAACGGTTCGTCCCAGTCCTCCTCACTGGGGATTCATCAGAAAAAACGTCAGGGGTGAGGCGTCAGGCCTCAGGAGCAGCAATAATGGGGAGACAGAAATCACAGGATGGATGCCCGGTACACGCTGTCGGCATGCCACAGTGTCTCCGTCATCCCCGCCAGTCGTCAGCGGGGATCCATCCGAAATATCTCCTCACCCCTAACGCCTTCTTAAGATGGATGCCCGATACAAACCGTCGGGCATGACAGCGAGGGGGATGGATTCCCCGCCGGTGGTGAGCAGGGATCCCCCTCTCTGACTTTTCACTTCTTACGTTAGAGTTGTACCTTTCGATCCGAATTGCAAATGAGTTCGATCTCCTTTAAGGTATTCGTCCAATTTACCCCTAAGGAAAAGCTTTCATGGCTGCTGCAAAAAAGCCAGCGAAATCCAAGGGACAACCCGAAAAGCCAGCGAAGAAAAGTTCTTCTACAAACAAAGCGGCTCCCCTGCGCTCCATAAAGACCCCATCGAAAGCGGCACGATCACGTCCCACGCTTCCCTCCCAGGTCAAAAAAAGCCCTCGTTCTTCTGAAGTTCGGAAACTTCAGCCAGGCTTTCCGATTGTGGGTATCGGGGCATCGGCGGGTGGGCTCGAAGCCTTTGAGGAATTCTTTACCCAGATGCCCCCGAATAGCGGGTTAGCCTTCGTGGTGGTTCCCCACCAGTCTCCCACTCACACCAGTCTGCTTCCCGGCCTTCTGCAAAAGTGTACCACCATGCCGGTTCTGGAAGTCTCCGATGGTCTGGTCATGAAACCTAATACGGTCTATCTGGCTCTGGCCGGAAAAAATCTGGCAATGCTCAATGGTGCGCTGCAATTGATGGAGCCTGCCTCGCAAGATCGGTTGCCCTTACCCATCGATTACTTTTTCCGCTCTCTGGCTGAAGATCAAAAACATCGGGCGATTGGCATCATTTTGTCGGGGACAGGGTCCGATGGCACGCTGGGTCTGAAAGCGATTAAAGGGGAATCGGGCATGACGATGGCGCAGGAGCCGCAATCGGCCAAGTATAGCGGGATGCCGCAGAGCGCCATCGCGATGGGCATCATTGATTATGTCTGTCCTCCGACACGGATGCCCGAGCAAATTCTGGCCTATATTCGAGGGCCCTACTTGGCACCCATGCCATCGTCTCTGGATCAGGAAAGCGACGCGGGACAGTTTTTGCAGAAAGTCTTTGTGCTCCTGCGTGATCGAACCGGCAATGATTTTTCCTTGTATAAAACCAATACGATTCGCCGCCGAATCGAGCGACGGATGAATGTCCACCAGATTGAGACCGCTAAACAGTACCTTAGCTATCTCGTTACCAATCCGCACGAGTTGGATGCGCTGTTTCAAGAAATTTTAATCGGCGTCACGAGCTTTTTCCGGGATCCGGCGGCGTTCGAGATTCTGGCCAAGCAGGGCCTTCCTTTACTCCTGGATGCCAAGCCGGATGGGGATCACCTGCGGGTATGGGTGCCCGCCTGTGGGACCGGAGAAGAAGCCTATTCGCTGGCCATCCTCCTTCGCGAATATATGACCCAAAGAAAGGTCCGGTTTCATGTCCAGGTGTTTGGGACTGATTTGGATAGTCAGGCTATCGAGGTTGCGCGGAAAGCGCTCTATCCGGCGGGGATCGCCAATGATGTGACCCCGGAACGATTGGAGCGGTTCTTTATAAAGGAAGACATCAATTATCGAGTCAAGAAAGACATTCGGGATCTCGTGATTTTTGCTGCGCATAATCTTCTTGCCGATCCTCCTTTCACGAAATTGGATCTCTTGTCCTGTCGAAATCTGCTCATCTATTTAGAGGCACGAACCCAACGGCGCCTGTTTCCTCTTTTTCATTATGCGTTGAAAGGAAGCGGGTTGCTGTTTCTGGGATCCTCAGAAACCATAGGGGAGTTTGAAGAAGGGCACTTTGAGACCGTCGATCGAAAGTGGAAACTGTATCGGCGAAAAGCCGGGGCCACCGATCGAACCACGCTTGAGGGCTTTCCGATTGCCAGTCTCAAAGCGGTGCGTGACCTTTCGATTGGAGAGGATCGTGCTTTTCACAGTCCGGCCCCCTCGATTCCCGACTTGATTGAAACGATGCTGTTGGAGCAATTCGCTCCGGCGAGTGTGATCGTGAATGAACGAGGTGAGATCATCTATATCCATGGGCGGACCGGCGCCTATTTAGAACCGCCGCCTGGCCAGCCCAATCTCATTCTCCTGAACATGGCCCGTGAGGGGTTACGGTATGACCTGGCGGCGGCTTTGCATCAAGTCACCACTCAAGATGAAGAGGTGTCTCGCCAAGGGGTTAAGGTAAAGACCAATGGGGCTTTTATGCTCGTGGATCTGACGGTCAAACGGATTGAGGAACCAGAAGCCCTTCGCGGGCTCTATCAGGTGATATTCAAATCGAGGCCGACTGCGCTTTCCGTTCCTGGAAAACAGAAAAAGAAAGGCATAGCCAAACACGAAGCGGCGGCATCACCGGACGTCATCCAAGAATTGCGCTATACGAAGCAACGGTTGCAGCACACCAACGAGGAATTGCAAACCTCAAACGAAGAACTGAAATCAACGAATGAGGAACTCCAATCCACCAATGAGGAATTGCAAAGCACGAATGAAGAATTGGAGACGTCCAAAGAGGAACTGCAATCGTTGAATGAAGAATTGGTGACGGTCAATTCCGAATTGCAAGGCAAGATGGATGAACTTTCTACGACAAATGATGACCTGCACAACATACTCAACAGCACCGAAATCGCCACGATCTTTCTGGATAACGATCTCAATATCAAGCGGTTCACGCCTGAGGCCAAACGGATTGTCAACCTCATTGAGACGGATGTCGGCCGGCCACTGACAGACATTGCCTTGAAATTAACCGACTGTCGACTCATCGAGCATGCTCAACAAGTCCTTCGCACGCTCGTCTTTCATGAAGGGGAGGTTCAAGGCAACGAGGGGGAGTGGTATGCCCTCAGGATTCTTCCCTATCGGACGGCCAGGAATACGATTGATGGTCTTGTTCTCACCTTCCTGGATATTACTGGAGCGAAAAAAGCGGAGATCGCCGCCCGGGAGGCGCAGGAGTTTGCCGAGAGCATTATTCAGACCGTCCGCCAACCGCTTATGGTGTTAGATGGGCAACTACGAGTCGTGACCGCCAACCAGGCCTTTTATCAGACGTTTCATTTCTCCCCTTCGGAGGTGGAACAACAACTCTTGTACAAGGTCGGGGAGGGCGAGTGGGATATTCCAGCATTGCGTCGACTGCTCGAGGAGATTCTCCCCCAAAACCGGATATTTCAGGACTTTCTCGTCGACCATACCTTTGCACGCGTCGGACGCCGGGTCTTGACCTTAAATGGCCGTCGACTCGAACAGGAGTCCGGGGACCCCCGGCTCATTCTTCTGGCCATGGAGGATGTCACCGCAGAAAAAACGAATCTGGATTCCCGATAACACCTGTCGGGAGTGATTGCGGTGGGGATGGCTTTCCCATATTTGTCATCCTGACCCATTCGCCAAGCCTGCCTTGAGCGCAGTCGAAGGGGCTCAGGGCAAGGTCCACCGAAGGATCTGGCTGGGCCGTGGTACCGTCACCCTGGGCACAGATCCTTCGCCCGCTGGCTCAGGATGGCAAGTTGGTTGGGGGCTCCTGCATCTTCGCCGGCCGTCAGCGGGGATCCATCTTTGGGAGATGACCAAAACGCCTTGCGTGTATATTTTGGCCAGTAAACCGCATGGCACCTTATATATTGGAGTGATCAGTCATCTCATCAAGCGATGCTGGGAGCACCAAAACGGATTCATTGAAGGATTTACCAATACCTACCAGGTTCATAGATTGGTGTATTCTGAGCTTCATCCGGACATGACTTTGGCGATTACCAGGGAAAAACAACTCATGAGATCGAATCGCTCATGGAAGCTTCAATTGATTGAGAAACATAATGCCGATTGGCGTGATCTTTGGGCAGAGGTTGTCTTATGACTGGATTTCTGGTTGCATAGACATAATGAGGCTAAAGACAAGATGGATTCCCGATACAAAACGTCGGGAATGACAATTTGACTTTGTCATCCTGACCCATTCGGCAACAACGCTCAGGGCAAGGTCCACCGAAGGATCTGGCTGGGCCGTGGTCTCGTCAACCTGGGCACAGATCCTTCGCCGCTGGCTCAGGATGACATACCCTTTGCCGGTAGGTAGCGGGGATCCATCTTTGAGAGGCAACGCAACCCTATATTCCTAATGCCACGGAGGGCATCATCATGGGTCAAGAAAAAAAATCCCCGTCGAATTCTGACACTTTACGTCAAAAGGCTGAAACAGCTCTGACGACCACCCGCGCGCAGGTGAAGCAGATGACGCCTGAGGAGGTGCAGCACCTCGTGCATGAACTCCAAGTGCATCAAATTGAACTGAAGATGCAAAACGAGGAACTGAGCCAAACCCAACTGGAACTTGAAGACGCTCGTGATCGGTATGCCACGCTGTTTGATTTTACACCGGTGGGGTACGCGACGCTCGATGGCAAAGGACGTATTCTGGAGGCTAATTTGACTCTCTGCCAATTGGTGGGGGTTCAACGCAGTGCCATTCTGCATAAGAAATTTGAAGAATTTATCGATCCCGAGGATCAACCTGCGTTTCGTCTGTATCTGGAGAGTATGAAAACGAAAGCAGGCACTCAGTCTTCCGAGGTTCTGACTCTCCGGCATACGGAAACACTGCATCGAGTTCGATTGGAAAGTTGCCTTGAGACTCTTGAGTCTCCAGATATGGGGGGGGAACTCTTTCGAATCACGATCGTGGATGTCACGGAGCGGGAACGCATAGCCGCTATGCAGGACGAGCAAAAAGCCTTGATGGCGGTGGTGGTGGGCGGCGTGATGGATGCGATCCTGACCACTGATGAAGATGAGCGGATTGTGCTGTTTAACAAGGCTGCCGAGAACATGTTTCGCTGTCCCGCCTCACGTGCCATTGGGCAGCCAATTGACCGATTTATTCCGGAGCGGTTTCGATCGGTCCATCAGATGCAGCATCGACATTTTGGTCAGCCTGCGGTGGCCCTTTGCCAAATGAGTGGTGCGCAGGAAGTCATGGTGCAACGAGCTGACGGGGATGAATTCCCTGCCGAAATTACCATTTCGCACATAGCCTTGAAGGGATGGGGCAAGGCCAAGAGCAAAACACTGGTGACCGTGGTGCTTCGAGATATCACCGACCAACGCCGTCAACAAGAAGAGCAGCACCGGATCAGCAAACTTAATTCGTTGGGTGTCCTGGCGGGTGGCATTGCGCACGATTTCAATAATTTGCTCACGACAATTTTAGGTAATATGTTTGTGGCGAAATTACAGATGGTCCCGAAAGACGGCCCTCTGACTCAAAACCTCGAGCAAGCGGAACAGGCTTGCCTGCGTGCCAAAGAGTTGACCCAACAATTCCTGACCTTTGCCAAAGGCGGGGCACCCATTAAAACCTCCATCCCGTTTGGGGATCTTCTCCGAAAAAGCACGACTTTTGCTTTATCCGGGTCGTCCATCAGTTGTCATTTCGATATCCCCGAAAACCTCTGGCCCTTGGATGCCGACCCTGGGCAACTCCGGCAGGTGATTCAAAACATCACCATTAATGCCAGGCAGGCCATGCCTCAGGGGGGCCACTTTACCGTCAAGGTGGAAAACGTGGGGCTGAAGGATCCTTCCATACTTCCTTCACCTTCGCTCATCCCCGGAAACTATCTAAAAATTTCGTTTGAAGATCAGGGGACCGGAATTGAAGACCGCCGGCTCAGCAATATTTTCGATCCGTACTACACCACCAAGCCCGACGCCCCCGGGCTGGGTTTAGCCACCGTCCATAGCATCATCCAACAGCATCATGGGCACATCAGCGTGACGTCCACCGTGGGGGTCGGCACTGCCTTCACCATCTATCTGCCGTCTTCCTATTCCACCACCGGGTCTGGGCAACAGAGCCTTCCAGCCATCCCCCAAAAGGGTTGCGGACGCGTGCTGGTTATGGATGATGAACAGAGTATTCGTCGGATGGCGGAAGACGCGTTGACGTATTTCGGCTATGAGGCCGTTACGGTGCAAGATGGGCAAGCCGCTATCGACCAGGTTTCCCGGTCACTGGTGGATGGGAAGAAATTCGACGTGGTCATCCTCGATCTCACCATTCCCGGCGCCATGGGGGGAAAGGACGCGATGCAGCATCTTCGGCGCATCGATCCTCAGATCAAGGCCATTGTCACCAGCGGATATTCCGACGATCCCATTATGTGTGATTTTCAAAAATATGGATTTCAAGGCATCCTGGTCAAACCCTACAAAATTTCCGATCTCGCCATACTTCTCGAATCAATATGCCTTTCCGTCCCTCACGACACGATTCACTGACGTCTTTGTGATCCTCGTGCCAGTAGCAGCGTCATGTCACGGGCATCCTATTCTTGGTGCCGACCTCGTTAAACCGTGCGGGTTGAGGCGCTCAACGTAGGCACGGATGCGAAGCGATTCACCTTCCGTGTAGAGGGCCAACAACAACGATGAGCTTTAAGTGAGGGTCTACCGACGAGTATCTTCTTAACGGTCTTTCCCTCCAGTTGTCCGCAGAAATTTATCGGAAACACCACACAGTTGGATTCCTGATTCCGGATGTCGGGAATGGTAGGGGGATTCCTTTCCGCATCCACAGGAATGTTCCAGAACATGGCGGGCCAATGGCGGGGAAATACCTAAAGTGCTGTACCTTTAGAGTCAAAACGAATATGATTCGACCTCCTTATCCCTTATGAAAGTGCTTGTCCACGCTTTGAGAATAGAACCCCTATTGGCGTGATCTTTGGGAAGAGATTGTCTCATGACTGGATTCCTGGTCCTATGGGTATCACGAGGATACAAGTAAGATGGATGCCCGATACAAACTGTCGGGCATGACAGCTTGACTTTGTCATCCTGACCCATTCGGCAAGCCTGCCCTGAGCGCAGTCGAAGGGGCTCAGGGCAAGGTCCACCGAAGGATCTGGCTGGGCCGTGGTACCGTCACCCTGGGCACAGATCCTTCGCCCGCTGGCTCAGGATGACAAGTTGGTTGGGGGCTCCTGCATCTTCGCCGGCCGTTAGCGGGGATCCATCCGAAGACTGAACCATCTCAATTCAAGCGTCTGCCGGGAGGCCTGAAGAAAACAACGCATGAGTCCAAAGAAAAAACCGTCGACCGGGCAGAGCATTTTACGGCAAAAGACTGAGACGGCCCTCTCCACCGCGCGCGCGCAGGTGGAGAAGATGACGTCTGAGGAAGTGCAGCACCTTGTGCACGAACTCCAAGTGCATCAAATTGAACTGGAGATGCAAAATGAGGAACTGCGGCGGACGCAACTGGAGATTGAGGTCGCACGTGATCGGTATGCCACGCTGTATGATTTTACACCGGTGGGATATGCCACGCTTGATGGCAACGGACGTATCCTGGAGGCCAATTTGCCTCTCTGCCATTTGGTGGGAGTGTCACGCAGTGACATCCTCCGTAAGAAATTTGAAGAATTGGTCGATCGGGAAGACCAGTCTGCCTTTCGCCTCCATTTGGAGTCCCTCAAACAGAAAGCCGGTATCCTCTCGTCTGATGTGCTGACCCTCCGGCATTCGGACACTCCCCATCGAGTCCGATTAGAAAGCTGTCAGGAGATGATGGAATCTCCCTGCCTGGCGAATCTCTTTCGAATCACGGTCGTGGATGTGACGGAGCGGGAGCGCATAGAGGCGGTCCAGAAAGAGCAACAGGCCTTGCTGGAGATGGTGGTGGGTGGGGTGCTGGATGCCATCGTGACCACTGATGAAGACCAGCGAATCGTCCTGTTTAACGCAGCGGCCGAGAAAATGTTTCGTTGTTCCGCCTCACGTGCTCTTGGGCAAAGAATTGACCATTTTATTCCGGAGCGGAATCGAACTGCCCATGAGGGGCATCATCGAGAATTCGGGCAGGGCACGGGGGTCTCTCGTCTAATGGGTTTTCCAAGAGAGGTCATCGGGCTTCGGGCTGACGGGGAAGAATTTCCCGCCGAAGTGAGCATTTCGAAAGTAGAAGTGAAGGAATTCGGCAAGAGCAAAAGCAAGAAACTATTTACGGCTGTGTTGCGGGATCTCACCGAAGGTCAACGAGCCGAGGAAGCGCTCAAGAAAGAACAGCAATTCATTGAGGCAGTTTTAGATTCCACTGCCGCGTTGATGGTGGTCCTGGATTCGCAGGGAAACATCGTCCGGTTCAATCGAGCCTGTGAAATTCTGACGGGCTTTTCTTCTGAAGAAATTCAGAATAAACCAATTTGGGAAACCGTGCTGCCTCCCACGGATGTGGAAGAGGTCAAGGAATATTTTCAGACATTTCTCCGGGGTCAAGCATCGAACGTTCATGAGAACTACTGGATCACCAAACAGGAGCAGCTGCGCTGGATTGCCTGGTCTAATACGCTGCTGAGGGATA
>JAOTTP010000089.1 GCA_029864405.1 Nitrospirota bacterium | reverse complement strand
TTGATAGCCGATCACATAGAGTTCTCCTCCACGATCTTCCCCAAAAGACGCAATGCGTAAATCCGTATCCAACAGTCGTGTGGTCTGACCGTCGCGAAATCCCCAGATTTCGCCGGTACAAAAATCCCCAAAAACATAGATCCCTTCTAACGCGGGCAATCGTTTCCCACGATAGACATATCCGCCGGTCACCGAGCATCGTCCCTGTTCGTGCCGATATTCTGTAACCGGAGGGACCACATGCTGGGTCAATTCGCAGTTGGTGGTGGGATTGAAGCAGTGCGTCCCCTCTAAGAGTCGCCATCCATAGTTTTTCCCTTTTGCAATCACATCTATTTCTTCCCAAAGGCTCTGTCCGACATCTCCGGCCCATAATTCCCCGGTGAGGCGGTCAAAGGAAAAACGCCAGGGGTTTCGAAGGCCAAGCGCAAAAATTTCAGGTTGGCCTTGTTGTCCGACAAAGGGATTATCCGCAGGGATGCGGTAGGGAGGTGGTCCATCCACATCGATCCGAAGGAGTTTTCCTAGCAATGACTTTCGATCTTGCGCTCGATTCTCTGGATCGCCACCTGCTCCGCCGTCTCCCATCCCAATGTACAACAATGCGTCGGGGCCAAAGGCAATCATGCCTCCGTTATGGTTGCTGTAGGGTTGTGGAATGACGAGTCGAATCGTTTCATGGGGGTCCGCTCGGTCGGGGTCTGACGACACCCGATATTCGGCAATCACCGTCGCCCCGTCCCGTGTTCTGGTGTAGTTGACAAAGAACCGGCCATTTGTCGAATACTGAGGATGGAACGCCAGTCCCAGGAGTCCTCGTTCCCCCCCTGTGGACAGTTTTTCAGCAATATCCAGAAAAAGAGAAAGATTCCGTTGGCCTGGGGTCAGGATGACAATGCGGCCATCTTGTTCTACCACGAACAAGCGATTGGTCTGATCCGGACTGCCGGTGAGAAAAACCGGCTTGGAAAAGTCGTGTTCCACCACGGATTGCAATCCGATGGGGCCATTGACGGTGGCAGGTTTTCCAGAAAGACTCCAGCCCGACGTTGACCAAAGGCCTACCGTTATCCATATGACGAATCCCATCATCAGGGGGCCTAGTCGCCCATGAGGGTATCCAGGAAGACGGAATGGCTGATTTCGGGAAAGGATGGAGCGGAATGGGGATTGCCCGGGAAATCGATGCCTTGTTATAACTTGAGAAGCCATAAAAAACCAGAAGGAGAGTGAGATGATTCTGAAGTATGAGTCCGATATCTTAGATGATGAAAATGCGCGAGGAAATTTCTATCATGTCTGCCAGGGGCAGGTCCAGGACACGCCGGTAGGCATTCCTCCTGAGGATGAGCCTTATGAATGTCCCACGTGTGGCATTGATCTTGAGCAAGAAGATTTTCTATTGGCGCAACAACGGGGCTGGTCATAATTGTTAGTGGAAGCCACCCCCATCTTATCCTTGGGAGGACGCGATGGAGTTACCACGTAGCCACGAGAGAAAAACCGTATCGGTCATGCGCGGCCGCATGATGCTGTGTCCTGCATGTTATGACAGCATTCATGAAGAAAAATTGGTGGATGAAAAAAACTATGTGGCAGACCATGAAGCTTTTTTTGATCTTATTTGTCCAGGTTGCGAAGATTTGAATCGTCCCCTTATCGACGATATGCTGGGCAGTTCGGAATAGCGCCTTTCTTCTCTTGACTGGGCATGGTGAACCGAACCTTCAACCCACACGACCGTATCTTCTATCCAGTGTCCTGACTTTCGCGGGTTGGCCAATCCTGCCAATAAAATCTAAAAGTCGGCGTTTGCTTGGAGTGCTGTGGATTGTCTGCCCGAGGGCTGGGTGAAAACCGCGCCTTATGGGGCAGGGTTTTTCCACATGCATGAACAGGTCAAGTTTGCGTTTGATCGGGAAGACATCCCGATTCCGTTTCGTTGATGTCATGTGCAGATAATTCAAGAGACCAAGACCGCGTAACCCCACTGATCCCCTCGTACCGCCAAAGCGTAACGAAGGGGCCAGCCCATCTCCTCCGCTCGTTCAATCCGTTCGTCTTTTCAATACCTTCCAAGCCGGCAACATCCTGTTCTTGTTCGTTCCCTTAACTATTGTTCAGATGTGACCGATAAGAAGAAGAGAGTTAAAAGTCATCGTGAAGATTCCCGACAAGGAGGTGTCCTATGGGAGGCTTCAGAGCTGGTCCACTTCTCTTTGCGGTCTTTGGGGTCGCCCCCCTTTTCCTGTTTTCCTCCCCCTCTCTAACCTTGCCCTGTGAATCTCTGCTCAATCCTCTGGCGTTTCAGGTAGCTACCTTCACCCAAAACACCCTGCTCCCCAATGGCATGATGGCCTTTCGGTATCCGGAAACTGAGCAGGAAATCTCTCCGCATGTCAGCGTGCATCGAGTGCTCATGGTGATTCCTGGATTGCAGGAATCACTGCCTGAAGCCTCGGATACACACTATCGAATCATTGAGGTGGATGGCACGGTCGGCTGGATGACCTATGTGGTCTCGGCCCATGCCCTTTTCTATGGCGTGGGTGAGGATTCGTTAGGTTTTCCGGAAAAGATTTGGATTGATCCCGAGGAAGATGGTCTAAACGGCAACGAACATTTGAATGGCAGAGAACCCGATTCAGGGAAATAAGAGTGTTGTGATGTGACATGGGATCTACACCTCCAAGGTAAATTCCCAGACCGCCTAATTCATCGAGCAGGCGCCGGGTCCCCGGGGATCTCCGCAGGATCCGCAACTGCCTGGATCAGTAAAGTTCATTCCACTGCCTGTCCCGCCTACGGCAAATCCTGTCAATTGTTTCTCCAGCTTCGTGGCCTGACATTTCGGACATTCCGGAATTGTCGAGCCATGGACAAGCATTTCAAATTGATGCGAACATCCTTGACACTTATAGGCAAAAATCGGCATAGGTTCTGGACCTCCTTTTCAATGAAATGGTACATCTATTATAGGCGACCATGTGAGATGAGGACAATGGAGGATGGCGAAGGAACGGGTCTACGGTCATGAAGGAGAAGGAGAAAAAGATGTATCAAGAGGAGGAATCATTTAATCTTCGGTTTTCCCTGGAAGCCAAATTTCCGGATGAATATGAGGGCGATGAGGATGAGAGGGCGTGGCTCGCACAATGGGAAGAAAAAGTGAAGCCGGATATCGTGAAAAGTATATTTCGCACATTGGAACAGTACCCTGACTGGGTGGCCCGCTTTCGGAATCGAGGGATGGCAGCCACGGACGAAATTGAAATTGTCTTAGAAAAAACCTATACCGATTCTTCATTGAATTAACCCCATGATGTTCTGTATGTCATTCGTGAAACGGTATGTGATCTTAGGCGTCGCCTGGGCTTGTATGACAGGATGGCTCATCCCCGCGTATGCGCAGAATCTCACCTATTCCCCCACGCCGAGTAATCCGGTTGGGCGCGCCCCGCAAGCCATCACGGCGGGAGATTTCAATGGGGACGGATTGTGGGATGTGGCGACGGTTAACGGCACATCCGACGACGTCTCGGTCTTGTTGGGCAATGGCAATGGCACCTTTCGATCGGCCGTGTCCTTTGGAGTCGGGAAGATTCCGCTGGCGGTGGTTGCCGCCGATATGGATGGCGACGGCCTCCTCGATCTGGTCCTGGCTTTAAGCGGCGCTGATCAGGTGGTTGTGCTGAAAGGTCAGGGCACCGGCCTGTTTCAGAAGTTGGGCAGCCAAGGGGCAGGCAAGGGGACGACCTATTTAGCGGTTCGGGATGTAAACGGGGATGGGTGGAGTGATGTGGTGGCGGTGAATAGCGGACGATTTGGCTACTACCCGCCTTTTGATCTCGCGGTGCTCTTAAATGATGGCAAAGGAGGCCTGCTGGCCCCCGTGACTTATGAACAGGACGGGCGGGACGGAATGTTTCCTACCGGGGTGCTGGTCGAGGATCTGACAGGCGATGGAAAGCCGGATCTTTCTGTGACGTGGAGTCAGCCGAGTTGGCGTTCCCCGAACGGGCTTGTCTCCATATTGAGGAATACCGGAGATGGGACCTTTATCCTCGATAAGGAACTCAAGCCTGGCTCCACATTGAGCGCGATCCAGGGGGCCGATCTCAACCATGACGGATTAATGGACCTGGCCGTAACCAGCCTCTTTTCGGACACCGTTCGCATTCTTCTCCAGCGAGACGGGGGAACGTTTACCGAATTGGATCCCATGAAAGTGGGATTTGCCCCGGTGGGAGTGACGTTTCGGGATTTTGACGGGGATCAAGAGATGGACGTGGTTGTGGTGAATCGTGATTCCAATAGTTTGTCGATTTTGTTGGGCAATGGAACCGGGCTCTTTACCTCAGCGGGACATTTTGGTGTCGGAGCCACGCCGTCAGCAATGGTCGTAGAGGATTTTGATCAAGACCAATTTCCGGATCTGGCCACGGCAAGCACAAATGTCGATGGCGTTTCGGTACTTCTCAGTGGAGGCGGGGCTATCCCGCTCCCAACGCTGAGTACCGATGCCATGGTCTTTGAGATGGAGTCGGGTCAAGAGAGGATTCCTTCATCCTCTCATCATATGGTGCGCGTCTCCAACATCGGATTGGGGTTGCTCAAAATTGTGGATGTGGGGATCACCGGCAATCAAGCGGATGCCTTTTCTGTTGCGGATAACACCTGCGCGGATGTCACGTTGCATACGGGCGAATCGTGCACGCTCCAGGTCGGATTCGCTTCACACGAGCAGGGAACTCACCATGCCATGCTCACGATTCACGATAATGCCAGCGGTAGTCCGCGACGCGTCGTGTTAAAAGGTCTGGTGAAAGGTTAAAAAGGGTCGCTGGTTGGAATGAATGTGTAGCGGAACCAGCCCTTTTGACCCTCCCTTCCCATTACGCCATTTTATTTCTGCCCTTCAAACCTATCCGACAATCCGGTATGCTCTCTTTCCATTCCTTGAACGGTCTGTTGAATATTTTAAACATTTTGCTGTTTCATCAGCATATGAGTACCCAAGGCTCACCAGAAAAAACAGTGGAGTGTTCAAAAAGGCTCGTCCAGCAAGGCCGCAGCCGCTTGGACGAGCGGAGCGTACGGAGGAGTACGTGAGCACGGCCAGGCGGCGAGAACGCCGCTGGCGGCATTTTTCAACACTCCCCTGAAGAAGAGTGTCTTCCATGTCGACTTCCGGCCAATCCAGTCAAAATATGTGGGTGGGTATAGATATTGGGGGGACCTTTACCGACTTTGTGATCTATTCCTCCTCGGATCAATCTCTCCAGCGATTTAAAATTCTTTCAACCCCGGCCGATCCTGCGGAAGCGGTGCTGCAAGGGTTATCTCAACTTTCTCACCATCTTGGCCGTCATATTGTGCATGGTTCCACCGTGGCGACCAATGCCATCCTGGAACGCAAAGGGGCGCGAACAGCTCTCATTACAACGAAAGGCTTTCGCGATGTGCTGCTGATTGGACGGCAAGATCGTCCTGAGTTGTACGACCTGTTCCCTGCTATTCCTCCACCGTTAGTCCCGCGTGAATGGTCCTTCGAAATCTCGGAGCGGGTGGATTGTGAAGGGAATATCGTGACGCCTCTTCAGGAACACGACCTTGTCTCAATTCTTGACATGTTACGGCGGGACGCGATTCAGTCGGTGGCCGTGTCGTTTCTGTTTTCCTTTGTGAATCCTGATCATGAGCAATGGGTTACCAAGCGATTGCGTGACGAGGGGTTCTTTGTGACGGGCTCTTCTGAAATCCTGCCCGAGTTCCGGGAATATGAGCGCACGAGTACGACGGTGGTGAATGCCTATGTGTCTCCCGTTCTCGATACCTATTTGGGTCGCTTAGAACGGGAGATGAATCCAGCCGAGTTTCATATTGTGCAATCGAACGGGGGGCGTATTTCGGTCGCCCAAGCGCGAGGGCATGGTGTCCGCTCCATTCTGTCTGGTCCAGCCGGGGGTGTGGTGGGTGCGCGGTACCTGGCAGGGTTGGCGGGTTTCACCCGGATTCTGACGTATGATATGGGTGGGACGTCAACAGATGTGGCATTGGTCAATGAGACGATTCACGTCACGACCGAAGCTGAAGTTGGTGGATGCCCCATGCGTGTGCCCGTCATCGATATCCATACGGTCGGTGCCGGCGGAGGCTCCTTGGCTACCGTCGATGCGGGCGGCAATCTTCGCGTGGGACCACAAAGTGCCGGAGCTCATCCGGGTCCGGTGTGTTATGGGAGAGGTGGGGCGATTCCGACGGTCACCGATGCGCATGTCGTGCTGGGTCGATTGCCAACTGACGGATTTTTAGGTGGCCGGATGAGATTGGATATCGAAGCGGCGCAACAGGCGTTCGATGAAGTGAGCCGGCGGATTGTGCTGGCGCCTCGTTCCGGCTTGGATATCCGGCAGACCTTGGCCTTGGGCATGATCCAAATTGCCAATGTGCATATGGAGCGTGCGCTGCGGGTCATCTCGGTGGAGCGGGGGGAAGATCCGAGGGAAACCGTCTTGGTGGCATTCGGTGGGGCTGGCGGATTACATGCGGGTGATCTGGCAAGGGCGTTGGGCATCCCACGCGTGTTGGTGCCGCCCATGGCCGCAACGCTTTCTGCTTTGGGCATGTTGGCAGCGGACGTGCAATTGGATTATGTCCAGACGGTGATGCTGCCGGGGGACACGCCGGTTGAAATCCTTGAACAGTGCACGCAACCGTTGGTTGATCAGGGTCAAGAGGACTTAGATCGGGAAGGTGTGGATCCTGACCAATGGTTTCTATCTCGAACCGTCGATGTCCGATATGTCGGTCAATCTTTCGATTTGGCGGTGCCGCTGATTTCAACATTCCGTGAGGAATTTCATCGGATTCATCACGCGCGCTATGGCTATAGTCAGACAGAGACTCCTATCGAAATCGTGAATGTACGAGTCCGGGCAGTCGGCCATGTGACGCCCCCGACCATTCCCACCAGGACGCTAGGGTCGGCTGATCCGACTTCAGCCAAGTGGGAAGATCGTCCGGTGGTCTTGCCTCAGGGGATGCAACCAGTCCCGCATTATTGGGGAACCCGCTTGTCTCCGGGACATGAAATCAATGGACCGGCCATTCTGGTTCTGGATGATACCACGGTCTATCTCGGCCCCACGGATCACGCCGCGATTGATCCGTATTCGAATATTCTCATAGAGGTTGGAGCCACCGATGGATGATCCCATTCGCAC
>JAOTTP010000088.1 GCA_029864405.1 Nitrospirota bacterium | reverse complement strand
ATATTAACCTAAAAAAGCGAGCTATTGTCAAATGTAGTGTCTGAGCCGTTGTTCACGCGGCGACCGGATCAATGGTTGTGCTTTCGATGCCATCTGTGAACTGAATGCCCTCAATCACTTTCGGGAGCTGCTGAAACCCGCGAAGACGGCGCCAAGTCTTCTCCGCACATTGCCCTAACTTATACATCATGTGGAGCATGCCATCTCGCGTGAGACAGCCCTTCGTCTGCTTCGTCCGATGGCGAATGGTGCCGAAGGTCGATTCAATCGGATTCGTAGTGCGCAAACTCTGCCAGTGCTGAGCCGGAAATACATAGAACGTCAGCAGCTCCTCCCGGTCTTTTTGCAAACACGCCGTCGCCTTCGGATACTTCGGTTCATAGGTCTCCACAAAGACGTCGAAGGCGTGTTCGGCTGCCGCTTTGGTGTCGGCCCGCCAGATGTCTTGCAAGGCCTGTTTGGCTTTCGACTGCACGCTCTTCGGTAAGGCATTCAAGACATTGCGCGTCTTGTGGCACCAACAGCGTTGCTGCCGGGTGCTGGGGTAGATTTCTTCCACGGCCGCCCAGAACCCCATCGCGCCATCCCCAATGCCGAGTTCTGGCGCATTCATCCCCCGCGCTTTCAGGTTCAAGAGGACCTCGCGCCAACTCTGCGTCGACTCGCGGAGACCATCTTCAATCGCCAAGAAGTGTTTCTCTCCCCGAGCGTTCACGCCGATGACCACCAACGCACACAGCCGATGATGCTCCGCTCGAAGTCCGCTGTAGATGCCATCGACCCAGATATACACCCAGTGGTCGTCATCGAGCCGGCGCTGCCGCCAGGCCTCATACTCCTCCCGCCAGGTCTGCTTCAACCGGGCCACCGTACTGGCGGAGAGGCCCTTGGCCTCGGGGCCCACTAAAGCTTCCAGGGCCGTCTGCATCTCCCCGGTTGAGATGCCTTTCAGATACAGCCAGGGGATCGCCGCCTCCAGGCTCGCCGTCTTCCGGACATACGGGGGAACCAACGCCGAGCGAAAGGCGACCGGATCTCCCTGGCGACTCCGGACTTTGGGCACGTGCACCGTCACCGGCCCGATCCCTGTCTGAATCTCCCGCTTTGGTTGGTGACCGTTGCGGACGACCACGGCCCGACCTTGGTCATCCCGCTGGTCGGCGTACGCGGCTAACAGCTCGGCGACCTCCGCGTCGAGCGCTTGCGCAATCAACTTCCGGGCGCCAGCCCGCATCACCTCCGTCAGCGCGTCTCTGGTTCCTCGATCTTCCTGCTCCGTTTTGGTACGCTTACTCATCGTGGCGTCTCTCCTTTGTGGTTGAAGATGGATGTATGGCAACACCCATTTCAACCCGAGACGCCGCGTCTTTTCAACTCACGTCAAACACCACTTTCTAATATAGCTCTAAAAAAGCCACTTATTATGCGATATTTTGCATTACTGGTTCTTCTAATATTTTCCAGTGGTTGCAATGCCTATCTCTGTGCCGCGAGAGGTATTTGTGGTCCACATTATCTAGACGAATCTGAAACGGAGTGGGACAAGGGGATTGGTTCTCATAAAGATAGTTTAATCACGATTAATGGTTCTTTCGATCGCTGTACCCCTTTGACTAATGGTGGAGAAGTCTGTGAATGGCAACTCGCACAGGGTAACCACAAATTAATATATGCCTTTGATCAAAACCAGATAGCACAGTCTTGGAGTTATCAGGGGACTTTTGGTAGCCGTACCAGTCAACGAAATCAAAAATCTGCCAACGAAACTAAATTAACTATTAGCCCCGATCGGACCAAAATACAACCAGAGATTGACCCCAACAAACGTGTCGATTATTCAACGGAATTAGAAAAATGGCAGCCGCTGGCTGAACAAGGGAATCCGGAAGCGCAGTTCAAACTAAGCTTGATGTATATCAAGAGCCAGGGGGGCATTTCGAAGGACTATGCCGAAGCGGCCCGTTGGTCTCGATTAGCCGCCGACCAGGGGCATGTGGGTGCCCAGGTCTTGTTGGGCAGCCTTTACCATGATGGCTGGGGTGTACCACAGGACTATGATGAGGCTCTTCGTTGGTTCCGCTTGGCGGCGGAACAAGGGAATGCCGATGCGCAAGCGAAATTGGGCTACATCTATTATAAAGGGCAAGGCGTCTCACAAGACCCCACTGAGGCATTTCGCTGGTATAAAATGGCGGCGGAACAAGGTGAAAAAGTTGCGCAGGTCAGATTGGGTGCTATGTATGCCACAGGCCATGGAGTTTTACAAGACTATGTCCAGGCTCTTAAATGGTCAATCTTAGTTGCGCAGGATGGCAGCGAATTCGGCGCAAAGATAAGAGATGATATTTCAAACAAACTGACAGCAGAAAAGATTGCTGAAGCTCAACGACTAGCCCGAGAATGGATGGAGCAGCATGCAGAAAGGAAATAATTGTTCTTCATGTAGGGTTAGCTAAAGAAATTTCAATAATACTTAATCTGTCACATCAGGTTTCCAGTTGCTTAACAGTTATGGCATTGAATGATACAAGACTACCTTTTTTTGAAAGGCCAGACTTATCTCCCTTTCTCGTGCATCTTACAAAAAATACAAAAGCAGATGATGGCTTTACAGCTCTCAATAATTTAAACCGCATACTTAAATGTGGAGAATTACGGGGAAGTGACAAAGGATTTATTAAAGGTCCCAATCCTGCCACATGTTTCATGGATATACCATTGTCTTCCCTGAAATATGTCCTAAGTAAATCCAATACTGATCCAGATTTTCCACGCTAAGGAAATGGGGTCAGGCATGAGTATTGACTTCTTGGCGGACATGGGAGGCGGGGTGGAATGGTAATGCGATTAGGAAGCGGGTGCGTTGCGAGACTCTGCCGCAGAGAGGTGGAGCGGGCTGAGCGGGGAAATATAAAGAGACCCAAAGTCGTTAATTCTTTCTTGTGAGGCTAATCCACCCCTCATTCAGGCTAATTGCTAGGTATCACGCCGGTCATCTGATGACCTGGCAGGTGAACTCGGCGGCTTTCGTACCCAATACATCTATGTCGACTTTCGTCAGGTGCTTCGGCGGACAGCCTTCGTCTTAGAAAATATGGCTTTCGATCCGAGACTAAGCTTTTGTAGGGTTCCCTTTGCCTGCCGGTCGAAACAATAGCCGCTTGCGCGTTGCTCCGGTCGCCCCATGAAGGGGAAATATCCCGATTACCATAATCTTTTCTTGGCGAAGGCTCGTCCCGGACCCCGTTTTAAGGTAGCGTTCGAAGGCCAGAGCCTTTGAGTCTTCAGAAAAAGCCAGACTGGTTATGAGCTTCCAAGGCTTGAACTTCGAGGTATGGACCGAGCCACCGCTGCTATGAACGCTCAGTCGTTTTTCCAAGTCAGAAGTGATGCCGATGTACCTCTGGTTAGGATGTGCATTGCTTCTGATGAGATAGACATACTTCATGAGGAGAGGAACGAGGTAAGTCCGCCTTCGCTACAACATGGTGTTTGCTATTCAAGCTAATTCTTGATGAAAGCGTACTATGCTATCGATCGTTGACTACACGGCTTCAGCGGACAGCCTTCGCTTTCCGTAATGGAGTCCCAATAACGCGGTTTGCTTAGATCCTCATTTCAACGCTGGCCTGCCAGCCGAAGCCTTCGCGAAGGCTGGCGGAGAGGGTGGGATTTGAACCCACGGTCCCTTTTGAGGACAACGGTTTTCGAGACCGTCCGAATCGGCCACTCTCGCACCTCTCCGTGTTCGTGTATGCTATGGGGTAGGAACTGCCTGGGTACTCCGTAGGTTCTGAAAAAAACTTTGTAAGATCGATCGACAATCGTCTGCCAGTATATCTGAGTCTACCTTCACCCGGTGATTAAATCTTGGCTCTGCTGTGAGATTGCAGATTGACCCACATGCGCCGGCCTTGGGGTCCCATGTGCCAAACACGACACGGGGAATCCTTGCCTGAATGATGGCTCCCGCACACATGGCGCATGGTTCCAATGTGACATAGAGGGTCGTTTCTGTGAGACGCCAGGACCCCAGTGCCATCGAAGCGGATCGAATGGCCATGAGTTCGGCATGGGCGGTCGGGTCTTGTGTGCCCTCCCGTTGATTGAAGCCCGTCGCGAATATCTTTCCATCCTTGACCAGCACCGCTCCAACCGGGACTTCCTCCGCACGAAAGGCTTGATGGGCTAAGTCCAAGGCCACGCGCATGAAATGAGTATCACTGGTTTGATCCGATACGGCCATGATCATGTCGGAAACTGAAGGGTAATGATGACTGGTCTGTGTGAAAGTTCTTGTTCCGAAAGGCAAAAAAAATGGTAACATAGCCACTACGTGATGTATAGCCAACCCTCCTGGAAATCTTAGTGAACTCTCCCGCCAGTATCGTATGTGAAAGGCTCGTTCCTTTGGAAAAGGTGCAAGCTATGTGGCAGAGTCTTGCGCACCACTTTTTTGAGAATCGGTTGCCACTGATTACCATTGAGTGGAGCACTCGATTAACCGCATCGGCCGGGCTGTTTGTGAGTCAGATTGGCCCCAGGAGCTGGTGGGCGTCACGTGATTATCGAGAGGGTGCGGCTCGAGTTATTAGGCTGTCTGCCCCCTTGCTTCGCGATCAACCTGAAGCGGAGCTGAGGCGAACCTTGGCGCATGAAATGATTCATCAATGGCAGTTTGATATTCGGCGACATCGCCCGTCCCATGGAGCGGAATTTCGAGAGATGATGCATCGGATGAATGTGGCGGGGCTTGGGGTGACCGTTCGCCATCAGTTGAATGTGGCTGTGCAATCACACAATCGCTATGCCTGGCAATGTCTTCAATGCGGAATGGCCTATCATCGACAACGACGAACCATTATTCCGACCAGACATATTTGTAGCCGGTGTCGGGGAAAACTAGTGGAAGTTGAGTTACACCACACCCAGACACTCAATGAGGAATTGATGGGCGAGAGAGGCGTGAACCGAGGAGCGCGTCAGTCTGAGCAGGAAGCGGCTGTACAGATGTCGTTGTGGGTGGAATGAGCGCAGGCGGAGCATTATCGACGAAAGGCATCTTTTCCCCGGATGACTTCCGCGAGAAGTTTATCGGCGAGTTTGGCAGCCCGGCGATGTCGCCACCAACGAATGGTTATGGCATAGATCACAATGGTGCTCACGGCGAGCAATAGGCCTGTTGTGACGTTGTCCATAGAGGCAGTGTAGAAGAATAATTTTCCAGATGGCAAGGTGGGGGGACGTCTTGGGAACGAGAGGGTTTACCTGAGGGGATGTCACCCGACGTTGGCATGTGTAATTATTTGAAAGTATTAGTGAAATTTTCATGTCCGCTGGAAATTTTGGATAAAAGAGATCGCACGTTTTGAATATGGATATCCTGATTTTACTCGGATCCTTGGTCGTTATTCTGTTAGGGGCGGAGGCGTTCACGAACAGTTTAGAGCATTTTGGGGAGCGTCTCGGGATTTCGGAAGGCGTCACCGGTTCGGTGTTTGCGGCGATTGGAACCGCGTTGCCGGAAACGATGGTGCCACTCTTTGCCATCTTGTTGGGATCGGGTTCTGAAACGTTGCGGCACGAAGTAGGAGTGGGGGCTATTCTCGGGGCGCCACTCATGCTGGCGACGTTGGCCTTTTTCCTGATGGGGTTCTTTGCCGCACGGAAAAGAGGGTGGCAGGGCACATTGAATCCGGAGCCAACCGGGTTTGCCCGCGACCTGGTCTGGTTTAATTGGGCGTTTTGTCTGGGAGTGATTGCCACGTTTGTTCCCCAAGAGTGGGGTTGGGTGAGGCCGGCCATTGCGGTTGCGCTGGTTGGTTTGTATGTGGTGTATCTGTATCAAACTATTCGATCTTCAGCAAATTTGGTCGATGATGGACATGGGACGGAGGCTGATCATCCGCTTTTTGTGACCAAAGCGGGACTTCCCGATAACTTAATGACGATCTTGTTCCAACTGGGATGCGGCCTGGGCCTCATTGTGTTAGGGGCGAAAGGTTTTGTGCATGGGATTGAACACCTTGCCCCACGGTGGGGAATTTCGGCCTTAACCCTTTCCCTCTTAATTATTCCGATTGCGACAGAATTGCCGGAAAAAGTGAACAGCATTATTTGGATCCGGCGCGATCGGGATACCTTGGCTGTCGGGAACATCACCGGGGCCATGGTCTTTCAAGGGAGTTTATTGCCGGCCTTAGGAATTATGCTGACAGCCTGGGTACCGCAACATGAAATTCTGATGGGGATGGCGATGACGTTGCTGGCGGCATCCTATTTGACCTGGGTGGTGCGACGGGGCGCGTTGAAGCCCACTCACCTGGTCGTCAACGGTCTCTGTTACGTGGTGTTTGTGGTCTCGGTGCTGTTCTGGTAAAGCCTGGTCTTTTGGTTCTTTAAAAGCCATGAGCAATAGGAAAAGAGGGTAGGGATGTCCCTTCCGACAGTTGTCGTCACGCGACGTCTCCCACAACAAGCCAGGGATGTATTACGGGCACAAGCCGATCTTGTATGCTGGGAGCAGGATTGCCCAGTTGACCGGAGATGGTTATTAGATCATCTTCACGAGGCGGAGGGGCTGTATTGCTTGTTGACGGACCGGATTGATCGGGAGGTGCTTCAGGTTGGAAAACGGCTTCGGGTGATTAGCACGATGGCTGTCGGGTATGACCATATCGACGTTAAAGCATGTACAACCCGCGGCATTGCGGTTGGGCACACGCCGGGTATTTTAACTGAAACAACTGCGGACCTGGCCTTTGCGCTACTCCTGGCTGCAGCCAGACGGATTGTAGAAGGGGCCGAGTATGTGCGACAGGGAGAGTGGATGACCTGGAGCCCTGATCTCTTGTTGGGCCAGGATGTGTATGGTGCGACGTTGGGCATTGTGGGGTTTGGCCGGATCGGGCAGGCGATGGCCAGGCGCGCGCAAGGATTTCAGATGAACGTGTTAGCGGTGCGGTCACCGCATGGCGTGAGTGGATCACCGCAGTCTTCTGCCTCATCAGAGACTGGCACCCAGCCCTCTGCCACATCAGTATCGCCCCGGGAATTTCTTTTTCCAGGGACCGGGCAGGATCAGTCGGTGAGTGCTTCATTTCACGATGTTGATCTGCAAAAGGCATTGGCCCAGTCGGATTTTGTGAGTCTGCATGTGCCGCTGACCCCTCACACGCATCATTTGATCGGGGAAGCTGAGTTTCGAGTCATGAAGCCAACAAGTATTCTGGTCAATACA
>JAOTTP010000033.1 GCA_029864405.1 Nitrospirota bacterium | reverse complement strand
AAAGCTCGGCGAGAGGTGACCAGTCTGTTCTGGTGACCAATCGCTCAACCCACCGAACCGCCGTATACGGATCCGTACGTACGGTGGTGTGACAGGGAAAGCGGGTGACCGCCTACCTATGTCGATTTGACGCCCCGTCCGGCCTCATTAAATAAGGCGAACGCAGGTCACGGGTGGACGGGCCAACTCGCGGAGCCTGTCCCGAGTTTTGTCGAAGGGCTCAGACAAGGCCCGCCGGTCTTTTTGAGCGTCTGCCCATAGGCCCGGATGGCAGGCGTCGGTCATGGGAATGGGAGGGTCCGGTAGGGGTATGTGTGGCCGATTGGCAATGTTGACTCAAAATATCAAAAATGTACCACTTCGTTTAGGAGAATTGTTGCATTTTTGGCCATCTCCACTAAATACAGGGGTTTTGCAAAGGGTTAATATGGCATGAATTTGACCTCAGACAACAGCTTGAGAGTCACGAATACGTAACCGAATACGGTATTCTGTTACATGGGCCATTCAAAAACACTTTTATTCACTGATTGAAAAGTTAGTCGAAGACTCTTGGGTTGTACTTGATCGGAAACAGATCACGTCGTGGGCGTTCATGACAGCGGGTCCTTTGTTCAAATGTACAGATTTCTACGGGAGGCAGATATCTTACCAAGGAATTGAGTTTTCAGGTTCGGCGCGAGATGTTTTCTGGACGCGGTATATCGAGCCTTTTCTCGAAAATATTATTGACCACGTTGTAACCGAGACGCTGCGTCTATCGGCGGAGAAAAGGCAAGATCCAAAACTCACATTGTTAGAAGCATCTAGTCTCCTCAAATCATTAATACATCGTGCTTTTCGTCGTATGGCTGACGTCGATCGTAGGTTGTGTGGCAAGGGGTACCCGGAAAAGGTGCCTCTTCGAAACACCGATTCTGAGATAGCTGGTATGGAGCAGTTCCTTGACCAAAGAATTATTGCCGAACTAGCGATGAATAAGCCGAGGCACTGGATTAACGAGTTCTACGATGAGCATCCATTTCTTTTCTGGCTCATTGGCTTCTTGATAACCGCTGCGGGCTTATTTTTGGCAGGATAACTGATTTGGTTAAAACCCATATAGGGGTTACTAGTTCAAACTAGTAAAAATTTAACCGAATACCCCATTCTGATACATGAATATTTATGAATTCTTCTTATATGCTTGAATTGAAGGGGAGATCAGCATCGTTATAGGTACATTTTCTCATGATGTACCAGAACAGCTGATTGTGACCCTCTTTTTTCGTTTTCGCGAGCAATTTTTATCCAGCGATGGCAGCATTGTCTTTTCCGCTCATCCGTTCTTGATATGCCTCAAGAACGGTAGCCCTTGGCTTTCACCGAAAATCCCTGTTTGAGATCTCGCCGTTTTGTCTCAGAGCTCCATTTTTCTCCTGATTTACAAGAGAGTGGTTCGGCGCTTGACATCATAGGCCAGGGTTGTATACTCCCAGATGTGGGAGAAAGTGGGAGAATATCCTCATGTATTGTAAAAATAAAACAAATTGAATGAATGATGTGCATGTCCCTGTTCTGGCTGAAGAAATTTGTCATTGGCTCAATCTTAAGCCATGTGGGATTTATGTCGACTGTACGTTGGGAGTCGGGGGAACATCTTTAAAAATTCTCGAAAATTCAGGTAAAAATGCTCATATTGTTGGTTTGGATAGGGATCCTGAGGCCTTGGCTTATGCGGAGAAAAACTTAGAGCGGTATAAATTATTCGTGAAGATTTATCATGGGAATTACTCCCACATCACCGAATTTGTGCATCAAGCGGGTTTTGAGAAGGTTGACGGGGTTGTGTTTGATTTAGGGGTATCCTCGTTGCAGTTGGACCAATCAGAGCGGGGATTTAGTTTTTCTCTCAGTGGTCCCTTGGATATGCGAATGGATCAAACCCAGGGAGTCACAGCAGGTGATTTGGTGAATCATCTCCCGGAAAAAGAGTTAGCGGATGTCATTTTTTCGTATGGTGAAGAGCGGTATTCCCGTCGAATCGCCCGTGCAATCGTGCAGGCCAGAAGTGCTAGTCTTATTCAAACCACCCAAGCTTTGGTTTCCGTTCTGGAGCGTGCGCTTCCCTTTGCTTACAAAAAGGGGCGCTTGCATTTTGCCACCAGAACCTTTCAGGCGCTTCGGATACGCGTGAATCGGGAATTGGATTTGCTCGAGCCGGCCCTACGAGATGCCGTCGACCTGTTGAAGGAAGGCGGACGGGTCTGCGTAGTGGCATTTCACTCGTTAGAAGATCGTATTGTGAAGCATACGTTTCGTTCTATGGCGCAGGGAGAGCATCCGAGAGTTGCATTACTGGTCAAGAAGCCTGTGATCCCGAGTGCGCTGGAAATCCAACATAATCCTCGTGCCAGAAGCGCCAAGTTACGTGTGGCCGAGCGCCTCCCGGAAGGAGAAACCCTATGAGGAAAACCGTGTTCCTTGGCGTCATGATTTTATTGGGGGTGTGGTGTCTCCTGTATGTCGGGGTCAAGATAGACATGTGGCGCCTGGGGTATGCCATTGAAGAGTTAGAAACTCAGCGCGCGGCATTCAAAAAACAGCAAGAAGGGTTGCAGGTTCGGCTCTCACAATTAACGGATCCGCAACGAGTCGCGCAACGGGCGCAAAGTCAATTGGGACTCATCGTGGCTCAAGAAGGGCAGATTGTCATGGTCTCCCTGGATACGTTACCCCAGTTTGAATCGGGTGGAAATTCTCCTGTTCGTTTGGTCCGTGAATTTTCAGATACCGTCGTGAGCCTTCCGTGAAAACACCATCTCAGGACATTCATCCCGTCTGTCGAATGCGAAGTGGCATCGTCTGCTTGGGCCTCCTCTTTGGGTTTGTGCTTATTGGGTGTCGGCTTTTTTACCTACAGGTCCTTCAAGCGGACGTTGGGGCTCATCAGGCACAACAACAACATGAAAAGACCGTGGTGGTGCAGCCAGACCGAGGGGTCATTGTTGATCGACAAGGTCATCCACTGGCTCTCAATGTGGAAGTGGCGTCATTGTATGTGAGGCCGCCGTCCTTGCAGGATCCACAACGAGCTGCCCGGTCCTTAGCGCCGATTTTGCAAATGCCGGTCACGGAATTGCGCGACCTGTTCACACGAAATCAGCCATACGTGTGGGTTAAACGCAATATTCCGGAACCCATTGTCAAGAAATTGGAGGCGATGAAAATTCCCGGATTGGGATTGACCCGAGAACCTCATCGTTTTTATCCCAAGGGAGAATTGGTGTCTCATCTCGTGGGGTTTGCCGGAATTGATAGCCAGGGATTAGAAGGGGTAGAACTTCAATATGAATCTTATCTACGGGGTGAAAAGAACCTGGTGAAATACCAAAGGGACGCGTTGGGCAGAAAGCTTGCCTCCCCCCCAAGTTATGATTCAGTGCCCTTGTCGACTGGGTACCATCTAACCCTGACCATTGATGAGGTTGTCCAATTCATTGCGGAGGCGGAATTGGCGCAAGCCGTAAAGCGAACCGGCGCGAAGTCTGGAAGTATTGTGATCATGGATCCCTTAACCGGAGCGATCTTGGCGTGGGCGCTTCATCCTACCTTTGACCCGAACCATTTAGGGCAGTTTTCCACTCAGGATTGGCGAAATCGAGCGGTGACGGATCCCTATGAGCCGGGGTCAACGTTGAAAATTGTGGTGGCAGCGGCGGCGCTTGAAGAGCAGGTGATGTCTCCAGACACGTTAATCTATGGTGGTGACGGACAGATGTCGGTCGCGGGGACGATTGTGCATGATCCGGCAAAAACCAGTTGGATGACGTTTTCTGAAGCGGTGGCGCAATCGAGTAATGTGGGTGCGATCAAAGTCGCAATGGAATTAGGCCAAGACCGGGTTTTTCGGTATTTGAAAGCGTTTGGATTTGGAGAAAAAACCGAAATCGATCTTCCGGGAGAATCCTCAGGGATTCTCCGAGAACCAAACAAATGGAGTGGTCGAAGTCTATCTTCAATTGCCATGGGGCAGGAAATTGCCGTCACGCCTATTCAAATGGTGACGGCCATGTCAGTGGTGGCCAATGGCGGTTGGCTGATGACGCCGTACGTCGTGTCTTCGATACTGGATTCCCACGGACATGCCGTTTTGACCAAAGATCCGCAACCCAAGCGGCGACCCATCTCGCTTGAAACGACCAGTACGTTAACACGGATTCTCGAAATGGCTGTAGAGGCAGGAACCGGCAAGCGTGCCAGGCTTGCCGGATATCGGGCTGCGGGAAAGACGGGGACCGCTCAAAAAATTGACCCGAAAACAGGGGCGTACTCTTCTTCACAAGTGATTGCCTCGTTTGTCGGATTTGCGCCAGTCGAGCGTCCACGTCTTGCCATGTTAGTGGTTATTGATGAACCGACTATTGGGAACTGGGGGGGAGAAATTGCGGCTCCGGTCTTTCGAAAGGTCGCAGAACGAGTCTTGCCGCATTTGGGAGTGTTGCCTGGTGGATCCCCAGTCATTCGGACCGCTGCTGCAACTTCGCCCATTTCTTCACCGCAGCCCCTTGTGCAGTAACCTGTGACGCTTCAAGAGCTTCTTGCCTCATTGGATAGAGTGCTGAGTGAAGGGGATCTTCAGCGTGAGGTTGTGTCCGTGACCGAAGACTCTCGAAAAGTGAAGCCTGGTTCGGTGTTTGTGGCCATTAAGGGGGAGCACTACGATGGGCATCAGTTTGTGAGGCAGGCTCAAAAACAAGGGGCGGTTGGGGTCGTGGTGGAGGATGAGGGATTTGAGGCACATGACCCACCAGAAGGAGGAAGCTTGCCAGCTCTCATTCGAGTGAAAAACTCTCGGAAAGCCTTGGGATTGTTGGCGGCAAAACTTTCAGGCATGCCTTCTGTGCATCTGCACATGGTGGGGGTCACAGGGACGAATGGCAAAACCACGGTGACGCATTTAGCCAAATCCTTGCTGGAAGCTCAAGGGCATCGTGTGGGACTGTTGGGGACGGTAGGCTATGTGTTTGGGGCAGAGTACAAGGCGGCGTCGCACACCACGCCTGCTCCCGTCGAGTTACAGGATATGTTGAACGCCATGGTCCATGCCGGGATGGATGTTGCGGTCATGGAGGTCTCTTCCCATGCGTTAGCGTTAGATCGGGTGGCCGGTTGTGAATTCGACATCGTGGTGTTTACCAATCTGACGCAAGACCATTTAGATTTTCATCACACGTTGGATGCCTATTTTCAGGCGAAACTCCGTTTATTCACCGAGTGTGTCGATAGCGGTCAGAAGACCCGTCCCAAACGAGCCCTCGTCAATGCGGATGATGAACGGGCCTCGCTGATCCTACAACATTGTTCCATTCCAACATGGACATACGGGCTCCATGCCCACGCAGACATCAGAGCAGAAGCCGTCCGTCTCTCCATGGGAGGAACGGAATTTCTGGTGAACAGTCCCCACGGCCGGTTAACGATCAACAGCCAATTGGTGGGTGAGCACAATGTATCCAATCTGTTAGCCGCCATTGGCATCGGCCTGGAAATGGGCATGACTGTTCCGATGATTGAGCAAGCCGTCCGATCAGTGGCCAATGTTCCTGGCAGATTTGAACGCATCGATGAAGGGCAGGCCTTTACGGTCGTGGTGGATTATGCCCATACCGAAGATGCGCTGTATCGATTACTTCGAGCGGCGCAGGCCATTACACGAGGACGAATCATTACGGTGTTTGGCTGTGGGGGAGACCGAGATGCTGGGAAACGGCCCAAGATGGGGCAAGTTGCGGCACGACATAGCGATCTTGTGATGGTCACGTCCGATAACCCACGAACGGAAAATCCCCAAACAATCCTGACTCAAATCGAACAAGGGATTCAATCCCTGCTTCCGGAAGAACGGTGCCCATATCAGATCATTCCCGATCGAGCTGAGGCCATTCATGCCGCTGTGGCAGAAGCCAAGGACGGAGATCTGTTGTTGATAGCAGGGAAGGGGCATGAGGACTACCAAATTCTCGGCACCACAAAAATTCATTTTGATGATCGTGAAGAAGCCAGGAAGGCGATCCATCGACAGATGGGTTCCAGGTAGGTTCTGACCATCCGACATGGCAGCTTTTGAGATAGACGAAGTGCTCGATGCGACTGAGGGAATGTTGATCCTACAGGGAGCCCAGAAAGGAAGAATGCTTCGAGTGCAAACTGATTCGCGGGAGATCAAATCCGGCGATCTGTTTCTGGCCTTGAAAGGGGAGAAATTTGATGGCCATGAATTTGTGAAAACGGCCTGCAAGCTGGGAGCCCGAGGTGTCGTTGTTGAAGAGGCCCGGGCCCGGGAGATGTTGACGCAGGTACGTCGGGTTGGCTCGGTTCCCGTCATGGTGGTTGGGGTAAAAAATACTCTGCGAGCCTACCAGGACTTAGCCAGATTCCATCGATTACGCTTTTCAATTCCGGTGGTGGCCATTACCGGTAGCAATGGAAAAACGACGACGAAGGAAATGGTGTATCAGGTGCTGGCGACTCGCTGGCGCGTTCATAAAACGCAAGGGAATTTTAATAATGCCATAGGTGTACCCAGGACTCTCTTGGATCTTCACGCCGGGCACCAGGCTGCGGTGATTGAAATGGGTGTGGATCAAGTGGGGCAGACCACTCAATTGTGTGACATGGCCAGGCCTACCGCAGGGGTGATCACCAATGTCGGTCCCGACCATTTGGAGTTCTATGGCACCTTGGCAAGGTCTGCGGCCTCCAAAGCCGAATTATTGGATTGGCTTCCTCGAGCTGATGGTGCGGCAATCCTGAATGCGGACGACCGATATTTTGAAATGTTTTCCCGGAAAGCGAAATGCCCGGTGATCTCATTTGGGTTGTCGGCTCAGGCGGATGTTCGGGCAGCCGACTCGGCGTGGAACGGACGGCGAACGGAATTTCGCCTGTTTTTACCTCATCGAAAAATGGCCAAGCGGGCGAGTGTGCGAATCATGGGCTCGCACAATATTGCCAATGCCCTGGCCGGGGCGGCTGTGGGATGTGCCATGGGATTGTCGGGCGATGACATTGTTTCGGGATTAAATAAGTTTCGACCGGCTCCAATGCGGTCGGAAATTCGCCGGTGGGGTGGGGTGCTGTATCTATACGATTGTTATAACGCCAATCCCGCTTCAGTCAAAGCGGCGTTGGAGTTGCTCGTTGGCCTGGATTCCGATCGAAGGACGATAGCCGTGTTAGGCGACATGCTTGAGTTGGGGCCTAAAGAAGCGCAGTTTCATCAGGAAATAGGACGCGATGCCGCGAAACACCATGTCACCCATTTAATTGCCTGTGGGGCGTTTGGGCACAAGATGTACGAAGGTGCTCAGAAAGTTCGCGGGACCACTCAGGTGTCGGTGGTGAAGGACGCTGTGGAAGCCGGTGCGTTGCTGAAAACAATTGTCAAACGTGGCGATGTGGTGCTCATTAAGGCTTCCCGAGGTGCAAAAATGGAACAAGTGCTCGACGCCGTCCGTCCTGGGTCATAGCTTGTCTGGGTTGGACTGGACTGGATCCCAGGGCCATAAGGGGTCCTCGAGAGTGAAACGTATAAACGTGATGATGAATGAGCGACGATATCAGGGCGGGGGCTTCTCTCCCTCTACCCGAAGAAAGTAAATCATAATGCTGTATCTGTGGCTCTATCCCCTTCATACGGAATTTGCCCTCTTCAATGTCTTTCGGTATCTCAGTTTCCGCATTATTTATGCCGCGGTGACCGCATTTCTGATTGTGTTTTTCCTTGCTCCTCCTATGATCAAAAAATTGCAGACATTGAAACTCGGCCAAAAAATTCGGACTGATGGCCCGCAAAGCCATCTTGGAAAATCCGGCACGCCCACGATGGGAGGATTGCTCATTATCTTTTCGGTGTTGCTCTCAACTGTATTATGGGCGGATATCTCCAATTTCTATATTTGGCTGGTCCTCTTGTCGCTTGTGGGTTTCGGGCTGATCGGGTTTGTGGATGATTACATTAAAATATTACGGGGCCAATCCAAGGGATTGACGGCCACGCAAAAAATTGTCGGGCAATTAGGAGTGGCCCTGGGCATTGGGTTGTTTTTTTATCTGTCTCCTGGCTATTCCACGGAACTCAGTGTGCCGTTCTTTAAAAATTTCACTCCCGATTTAGGAGTCTTCTATATCCCATTTGCCGTTCTGGTCATTGTGGGGTGTTCGAATGCGGTGAACTTAACTGACGGGTTGGATGGGTTGGCCGTCGGACCGGTCATTATTTCGGCGATGGCCTATACTGTGGTGGCTTGGGCGGTCGGGAATAAATTGGTCTCAGAGTATTTACTCATTCCTCATATTGACGGAGCCGGGGAGCTCGCCATTCTGACGGCCTCCATTATCGGCGCGGGGTTGGGCTTTCTCTGGTTTAACACCTATCCGGCGTCGGTCTTCATGGGCGATGTGGGATCGTTACCCCTTGGTGCGGCGTTAGGGACGGTGGCAGTGGTGTGCAAGCATGAATTGTTATTGGTCTTAGTCGGGGGAGTGTTTGTGATGGAGGCGGTGTCCGTGATTTTCCAGGTGGCATCTTTTAAGTCCAGGGGGAAGCGAATTTTCCTTATGGCGCCGTTGCACCATCATTTTGAATTGAAGGGATGGGAAGAACCCAAGGTGGTCGTTCGTTTGTGGATCATTGCGATTATTTTGGGCCTCTTAAGCATTAGCACATTGAAATTACGATAATCATAGGATTTCAGTGGAACCCTATGGAGTCATGGAAACTGTGAAAGTCACTCCCGTGTTTCCCATCACGAGTTGGCAAGGCAAGCGTGTCACGGTATTTGGTCTCGGACGAAGCGGCAGGGCGGCTGCCGATCTCCTTCTGGACGTGGGCGCGCTGGTCACCATTGTCGAAGAACACACCAGCCAGGATTTCGGGTCCACGTCGGTGGCGTATAGACTTCGAGGCGCTCGAGTGTTCCAAGGGGATCAGGTAGCCGAGGGGTTGAGGGATCTCGACCTTCTGGTCGTCAGTCCAGGGGTCCCCAAGGACCATCGTCTTCTCCAGGATATTGCCCAACGGGGCATCCCGATTATTGGGGAAATTGAATTAGCTGGATGGTTTCTTCGGGCTCCCATCATTGCCGTGACCGGCACGAATGGGAAAAGTACCACGGTACGTCTCATCGGATCGATCCTGCAACAAAGCGGGAAGCGGGCATTTGTGGGCGGGAATCTCGGTATTCCGTTATGCGAAGCGGTGACCAAACCAACGCACCCGTCTCCCACGCCCGACTATGAGTATATTGTCGCAGAAGTCTCGAGCTTCCAATTAGAAACCATTCACCGGTTCCGGCCCTGGATTGCGGCGTTGTTAAATGTGACGCCCGATCATCTGGATCGACATCCCACCCAAGAAGACTATCGGGCTGCCAAACAGCGTATTTTTGAAAACCAGACGATTCAGGATTGGGCGCTGATCAATGGGGACAATCCTGTGGTGAGAACCATGGCCTTGTCGGCACGGTCAGGCGTCTGTGAATTTAGCCTGACCCACAAGGTGGAACAGGGTGTGTATCTTGAAAGAGGTGAAATTCGGGCCCGGATGCATGGGAAGGAATTTTTTATGGCTTCACGTGGCGCCCTCCCGATGCGGGGAGACCATAATGTGGCGAATGCGATGGCGGCAATGAGCGTCGGACTGCTCTGTGGATGTTCAGCAGAGGATATGGTTCGCGCCCTTCAGGCCACGCCGACCTTTGAGCATGCCTTGGAGGTGGTTCGGGAGTGGCAAGGCATCACATTCGTCAATGATTCAAAAGGCACAAACGTGGATGCCACCCTCAAAGCCTTACAGAGCTTTAATGAGCCTTTGGTCTTAATTCTTGGTGGAAAAGACAAAGGCGGTGATTTTTCGCAGTTGGCTGACAGTATTAAACGACAGGTCAAGGGAGTGGTGGTGATCGGAGAAGCGACTCAGAAAATTCTCCAGGCGTTGGATCAGATCAAGCCAGTGGCCCTCGCAACCAGCTTGACGGATGCGGTGTCCCAGGCCGTGGCATTCGCGTCCAGGGGGGATGTGGTGTTGTTTTCCCCGGCTTGCGCCAGTTTCGATATGTTTCGGAATTATCATCATCGAGGACTTGAATTTAAGCGGGTTGTCGGAGAACTTCAATAAATGGGCATTCCAGCCATCTTGCGGCGTAAAAACTCTCATGTGGATTCCCGTGCATGGGCGAATCTTTTCCCGAGGAATCTTGGCACCGGCTCCAAACGGATCGATCCTCTGATTGTGGGGATTACCCTGGCGTTGTCCTTTGGGGGGTTGGTTATGGTGTTTAGTGCCAGTGGTGTCATGGCGGAAAATAAATTTACCAATTCCACCTATTATCTCCAACGACAAATCGTGTGGATCCTGTTGGGATTTGGCATCCTGCTGATTGGGTCCTTGATCGACTATGGCCAGTGGAAGCGATGGATTCCCATGGTTGTGGGGGGATGTGTCGTAGGATTACTTCTGGTCCTGGCCGTGGGCCCTCAAATTAATGGAGCTCGACGATGGCTCGCCTTAGGATTTTTTTCCATTCAACCCACAGAAATGGCCAAGCTGGCTGTGGTGCTGTATCTCGCTGCGTTCCTCTCCAATCCTCATCGACGAGTCACTGATTTGCAGCGAGGGTTTCTTCCCCCTGTGGCGATGGTAGGCATGATTTGTGGGCTCATTGTCGTAGAACCTGATTTAGGAAGTACGATCGTCATCAGTCTGGTGTTTGTAGGCATGATGTATCTGGCCGGAGCGAGAGTGCGTCACTTGGCCTATTTAGGCTTGCCGATGCTCATGGGGGTGCTTTCTCTCATCTGGATGAGTCCTGAACGATGGGAACGGATGACGACATTTATGAATCCTTTCGCGGACCGACAAGGTGCAGGCTACCAACTTGTCCAGTCCATCTTGGCGTTGGAAAACGGCGGATTGTTTGGTGTCGGTCTTGGGCAGGGCAAACAAAAGCTGTTGTTTCTTCCCGAAGGACATACCGATTTCGTGTTGGCCCTGGTGGGAGAAGAGCTGGGTCTCATCGGGACCGCAGGGCTGTTGGGGCTGTTTGCCATTTTGGTCTGTAAAGGATTTCGCGTAGCAGCCTTGGCTCCCGATTTGTTTGGGCGATATCTCGCCCTGGGGATCACCATGCTCCTGGGTATTCAGGCACTCATCAATGCGGGCGTCGTGAGTGGGCTGCTGCCGACCAAAGGCTTAACGCTTCCCCTGGTCAGTTATGGCGGGTCGTCGCTTCTTGTCACCATGTTAGCCATCGGAATTTTGTTGAGTGTGGCTCGACAGGGACGAGCGGGCCCTTAAGTCAGAGAGACTGTATTCATGCGGGTCGTCATTGCTGCGGGTGGAACGGGAGGTCATATGTATCCGGCTATCGCGTATGCCAAAGAATTTCAACAGCACGACCCTGGAGGGAGCATTGTGTTTGTGGGGACGGGGAAGTCCTTAGAAGGAGAAATCCTGGGAAAAGAAGGGTTTGGGTTTGAACCGATTACGGTCGAAGGATTTGTAGGGCGAGGGGTGGTCGGCATGGTGCGTTCTCTCGTTCTGCTCCCTCAGTCGTTGTGGCGAGCTGTCCAGATTCTCCGCGGCCACCATGCAGATCTGGTCATTGGGACGGGGGGGTATTTCAGTCCTCCCGTGGTCGTGGCGGCGTGGTTGCTGAGTATTCCCAGAGTTTTGCTAGAACCGAATGCCATGCCGGGATTGGCCAATCGGGTGTTGGGCCCATTGGCCAACAGAATTTTTCTGGCCTTTGACAGCGCGAAGCCTTTCTTTTCGTCATCAAAGGTCAAGGTGATTGGTACGCCTATCCGAAAAGCCTTTGCGTTGGAGCGCCCTCCTGCTCCCCCGCAGAAGGTCTCACATCTGTTGATCTTTGGCGGGAGCCAAGGGGCTCGGGCGATCAATTCCGCCATGTTGAATGCCGTGGAGTGTTCATCGAGGTTGCGCGAACAGGTCACCATCACCCATCAGACCGGAGCTGACGATTTCGAACGGGTCAAGGCCGGCTATGCACAATTGGGCGTAAAGGTGGATGTCCGCCCCTTTCTCTTTGATATGCCTCAGGAGCTTGCCAAAGCGGATCTCATCGTCTGCCGGGCCGGGGCCAGCACGTTGGCTGAGTTATCAGCATATGGAAAAGTCGGAATCCTGATCCCGTTTCCCCAGGCGACACACAATCATCAGGAAATGAATGCCAGGTCCATGGAAGCGGCGGGAGCGGCTCGAGTGCTTCTGCAATCGGACTTATCTGGGCAGCGGCTGGCAGAAGAAATTGAACAAGGGATGTCTGATATTCCTCACCTGCAGGAAATGGCTCGACAAAGTTGGACGTTAAGAAAAGTCCATGCCACAGAACAGATGGTGCGTGAATGCCTCTCTCTGGTGGGGCATCCGGTCTCGTCGTGATGCAGAACGCACTGTTGGGAAACATGGCAACACGGATGAACAAGCAAGAGAGCCAAAGCAAAAACCATTGCATGAACGTATTCAATCTTTAATGAGGAAGGACTCTTTCAGGGAATGAAGTGAATGTCCTGTTAGGGCAACGTCTGGAATGCCAGGAATGATGGTCGTGTTATGAGAGAGGCCTATGATGGAGTAGCGAATCCGGTAGGCCGACTCGGTAGTGAGACCATACGTCCAGACTTACAAGCCCTGCGTTCTCATCGGTGGACGCATCAGGTGACCGTCTCCAACGATCCTCCCTTCAACCCTGGAAGTTTACGACATTATGTTTCGAAAAACTCATCACATTCATTTAGTCGGTATTGGGGGAAGTGGAATGAGTGGCATCGCAGAGGTGCTCCTCACCTTAGGATATAAAGTCACCGGCTCCGATGTCGGGTCCTCCGACACGACCCGTCGGTTAGAGGAATTGGGGGGGACCGTGTTTATCGGGCATCAGGAATCGAATGTGGAAGGCGCGCAAGTGGTGGTCGTGTCGTCGGCCATTGCCAGTTCCAACCCGGAAATTCGTGCAGCACGGGCGAAGGTCATTCCGGTCATTCCACGAGCGGAAATGCTGGCAGAGTTGATGCGATTGAAGTTCGGCATTGCCATTGCCGGGGCACACGGGAAAACCACGACGACGTCGATGGTCGCCTCGATTCTTGCGCAAGCTGGTCTGGATCCGACATTCGTGATTGGGGGAAAGGTCAATGCCATGGGGACCCATGCGCGATTGGGTCGGAGTGATCTGCTGATTGCGGAGGCTGACGAGAGTGACGGATCGTTTTTGCGGTTGTCACCCTCCATCGTGGTCGTCACGAATATCGACCGTGAGCACTTAGATCATTACGGAAACATGGAAGGTCTTCAAGAGGCGTTTTTGGAATTTATCAATAAGATTCCCTTCTACGGCGTGGCGATTGTGTGTGCTGATGATCCGTGGATTCGCAAGCTGTTGCCTCGTGTGGTGAAGCGGTATCACACGTATGGCATGAGTGATTTCTCCGGGGTGCTGACCCCTGATTTGTTTGCGACGGAGATTGAAACCAAAGCCATGGGTGTGGAATTTCGAGCGCATTATCGGGATCAAAAGCTTGGCCCCTTCCGCGTTCGCATTCCCGGGGTGCATAACGTGGCCAATGCGTTAGCCGCCATTGGGGTGGCCTTGGAATTAGATGTGCCAGTGGATTTGATCCGGGCAGGGTTGGCGGCCTTTGCAGGAGTCGAACGACGGTTCCAGATTCGTGGAGAAAAAAACGGCATTGTGGTAGTGGACGATTATGGACACCATCCTACGGAGATCCGTGCCACCCTGGCGGCTGCGCGGGCGGCGTGGCAGCGCCCATTGATCGTGGTGTTTCAGCCACATCGGTTTTCAAGAAGCAGGGATCTCGCCGAGGAGTTTGCCAAGGCGTTCGAACAGGCGGATCGAGTGTATGTCATGGATATCTATCCGGCTGGTGAAACGCCGATTCCTGGAATCACCGGGCAAATGATTGCCGACACCATTCACGCGTCAGGTCATCCCTCTGTCCGCTGGATCAATCGGGACTCCGGATTGCTAACCAAACTGCGTGAGGAACTTCGTGAGGGCGATGTGCTGTTGACTCTGGGAGCGGGAGATGTCTGGAAAGTCGGCACAGAATTATTGGAGTTGTTGTAAGCAAGTGTGGTGAGTCATGGAAGTCGAGGGACGCATAGGTGAAGACCGGACGGCCGACACTGACAGTGAAACGGCTTCAACGAGCCATGCAGCATGTGCAAGGAGAAGTTCGCTGGAACGAACCGTTGGCTCCTTTTCTTTCGTTGCAAGTGGGAGGTCCTGCGGATGTTCTGGTCTTTCCCTCGGATGTAGAAGACGTCATTCGCGTGATCCTAGGGGCTCGAGCAGAAAGGATTCCCTTTGTGGTGTTGGGCGGGACCAATGTGGTCGTTCGCGATAAAGGGATTCGAGGCATTGTGATGCAATTGAAACAATTAACCGGGATACACGAGGAAGCCGGCCACGTGGTGTATGCCCAAGCGGGAGTGCGGTTGCCCCGGCTGATGCAATTTGCGGTGGGGCGTCATCTGTCCGGAATGGAGTGGGCGGCGGGGATTCCCGGAACCGTCGGTGGAGGTGTGGTGATGAATGCCGGAACGCGGTTGGGGGAAATGAAGGAGGTCTTGTGTGCCGTCGATCTGGTGAATCTTCGTGGGCATCGCCTACGGGTCGAGGCTTCCAACATCTCATTTGCCTATCGGAAAGCGACGCTCCCCAAAGGTATCGTCGTTGGCGCGTGGGTAAAGCTGGCTCTCTCGATGAAAGAGGATGTTGAGGCGAAAACCAAGGCCTATCTCCAGTACCGACGGGAGACCCAACCGTTAACCCTCCCGAATGCCGGGTCGGTGTTTAAAAACCCGCCGGGAGATTCTGCCGGACGGTTGGTTGAAGCCGCAGGATTAAAGGGGGTGCGGGTTGGCGATGCCGAAGTGTCGACCAAACATGCCAATTTTATTGTGAATAGGGGAACGGCCACCGCCGACCAAGTCTTGGCCTTGATTCGAAAAGTCCGGCAAACGGTGGCGAGAAAATTTGGGGTCCGTCTTCAGCTTGAATGGAAAATTATTGGAGAATCGTAGGGAGGACGGGCTTGATGATGGTGAAGAAGAGATTCAGTCAGAGCAGAAGGCCTCTCACAAGGTGAATAAACGGGGAACGATGACACAACAATCTTTGCGAATTGGTGTGCTGATGGGTGGATCTTCAGCTGAGAGAGAGATTTCTCTCAAGACAGGGCGTTCGATCTGTGATGCGTTGAAACGACGTGGATATACGGTGATCCCCATTGAAGTCGAGGCCTCATTGCCGCATCAGATCCGGGCTAAGAAAATTTCGGTCGCCTTTCTCGCCTTGCATGGACCGGGAGGGGAAGATGGTACAGTTCAAGGGATGTTGGAAGTCATGAAGATGCCGTACACCGGATCGGGCGTGAGTGCCAGTGCCGTGTGCATGGATAAGGGGTTAACGCGCGTGGTGCTTCAGGCTGCCAAGGTGCCCGTCCCGCCAGGCATGACCTTATCCGGCAAGACGATCCCGGTTCGTCCGCCCGCCGACTTGGGATTGCCTGTTGTGGTGAAGCCGTGTGCGCAGGGGTCTACGTTTGGTGTCTCGATCGTTCGCAAGCGGTCTCAATGGAAGGAGGCCTTGCAAGAAGCCTATCGATTTGGAGAGCAGGCGGTGGTGGAAAAATACATTCCCGGTCGTGAAGTGGCGGTGGGCGTCTTTGGCAACGAAGTGTTCCCCGGCGTGGAAATCATTGTGCCTGGAGGATTTTACGATTTTACGGCCAAATATGGAGTGGCTTCAACTCGTTATGTGTGTCCGGCTGCCCTTTCTCCAAAACTGGAAAAAGCTCTCCGTGAATACAGCCTTCGTGCCTATCAGGCGTTAGGGTGTCGCGGGGCCGCTCGAGTCGATTTTCGCATCCATACCAACGGACGTCCGTATATTCTAGAGCTGAACACCATCCCTGGTATGACTGAACGGAGTTTGCTCCCCATGGCTGCGGCAAAAATCGGGTTGGACTACGACGATCTGGTTGAACGGATATTACGGGACGCCCTTCCGAAAAGAAGGGCGCCGTCGGCCAAGAAAACCAGGGCCAAAAGGAGTTCCGCGCCATGATAGCGGGAGAATCCCTTAACACAAAACGGCCTCGAAGAAACCGGCCACTCCAGAAGGGAGGAGGACCGGGGAAGGCGAAAGCCCCATCGAAAACATTGCGGGTCCGACGTGTCGTTATAGGATGTGCCCTGGCCTGTCTCATCGTGGTGATTGTGGTGGGAGGACGACAGGTGATCCGGTGGGCGGATGAGTGGACGGAAATCCAACAGATCACGGTTGTGGGTTTGGATCGGGTGTCGCGCGATGAAATTCTGACGAGGCTGGCCTTGCCGCCACAGACCAGTTTGTTCTCTGTGGATCCAGAGCTGTTCGCGACCCGGTTGGACTCCCATCCTTGGATTGGTTCGGTCACCTTTGAGCGGGTGTTTCCCCATTCCTTGGTGATCCAGGTGACTGAACGTCAGCCTGCAGCTGTGTTTGGATCCCCAACCGAACCTTACTTCCTGGACGCAGAAGGGTATTTGTTGCCGAAAGGGAAGACGTCGGCGGGAACGACATTGCCCATTGTCGATGGGGTGACCTCGAAATTTATCACCCAGCATGAAGCCGAAGGCCATCGACGCGCCAAGCAGGGCATTCACATTGCCGAATTGCTGTCTCAGCAGTTTTCGGGCAGACCACGGATTGACGTGTCTCAACCCCATACGACAATTGTGGATCTTCCCAATGTCCGATTTCAATTTGGGCGGGAGGTGGAAGACCAGTGGCAACGCTTTTTGGTGTTATATCCCACCGTGAAGGAAAAAATTGAAGGTCGGTCGCAAGAAGTGGATTTGCGATTTGCTCAAAAAGTCATTTTTCGCAAGAGGACACTATAGGACATGACCAAAAAAGAACACATCGTCGTGGGGCTGGACATCGGGACAACAAAAATTTGTGCGGTGGTGGGAGAAATCCAGGATGATCGCTCCATTCATGTGATTGGGGTGGGATCGCATCGTTCGACCGGGTTGAGAAAAGGCATGGTCGTCAACATGGAGAGTACGGTGGAGTCCATCAAGCGGGCCGTGGAGGAAGCAGAGTTGATGTCGGCGGTCCAAATCAATTCGGTGTATACGGGGATTGCCGGAAGCCATATCGGGAGTGAAAGTGCGCAAGGGGTGGTGGCCCTGAAAAAAAGAGAAGTGACCAAGGCGGATGTCCGGCGTGCTGTCGATACCGCTCGAGCCTGCGCGGTACCTGCTCCCGACCGCCAAATTCTCCATGTGCTTCCTCGGGAATTTATTGTGGATGATCAAGAAGGGATTCGCGATCCATTAGGGATTGCCGGATCACGATTAGAAGTCGATGTGCATATTGTGACCGGAGCGGTGACCTCGGCACAAAATCTTATCCGGTGTGTCAGCCGGGCAGGGTTGGATGTGGTGGATATTGTCTTGCAGCCGTTAGCCTCCAGTGCTGCCGTGCTGACCCCTGAAGAAAAAGAACTGGGGGTGGTCATGGTGGATATCGGGGGAGGGACCACCGATATCGCGATCTTTGTCGAGGGCTGTATTCGGCACTCGACCGTCATTCCCATTGGGGGGAGCCATCTCACCGGGGATCTGGCAATGGGCTTGAAAACCGCGCCGGAGGAAGCGGAAAAAATTAAACTGAAATATGGGGTGGCCAGCAGCCTCTTATTGAATGATGAAGAAAACATTGAGGTGCCGAGTGTCGGGGGACGGCCGCCACGGGTGATGCCTCGAGCGTTGGTCGCGCAAATTCTTTCTCCACGGGTAGAAGAAATGTTCGAGCTCGTTCTTCGTGAAATCCGTCGTGCCGGGTATGACGGCATGTTGGTGGCCGGGGGCGTCTTGACGGGAGGGACCTCCCTGCTTCCGGGCATGGCCGAGGTGGCGGAACAGGTTCTCAATCTTTCGGTGCGATTGGGAAAGCCCATTGGAGTGGAAGGCTTGCGGGAAATTGTCAGTAACCCCAGCTACTCCACGGCTGTGGGCCTCATTGTGCATTCGGTGAGTCACGAAAATGAGTTTGAACTAGTGGGACCCGGGGCCGGCAAAGGCAAAAAGCCCCGGCTTTGGCCGGGTTCCGTGGTCTGTAAAATGAAGGGATGGATCATGAACTTTTTTTAATTCATGACAAGAAAGGAGGATCATGTATCCGTGCCTACTTCACGAGCCAAGATGAGTCATCAATTAATTGTCCCCACGGGCGACCAGGGGAGTGGTAGAAAGGAGGAGTCTATGTTTTCAATGTCTGATGAGGAACTGTCGGTCATTAACATCAAGGTTGTGGGTGTCGGAGGTGCTGGTTGCAATGCCGTGAATACGATGATTGAAGCCGGCTTAAGCCGGGTGGAATTCGTCGTGGCCAATACGGACTTACAAGCGCTGGCCCGTTCGCAAGCGCCGTACAAAATTCAATTGGGCCCGGAGCGGACGCGAGGCTTGGGGGCAGGAGCCAAGCCGGAGATTGGGAAAGAATCCGCATTAGAAAGTGAACACCAAATTCGCGAGGCGCTGGAAGGGGCGGATATGGTCTTTGTCACGGCAGGCATGGGTGGTGGAACGGGCACGGGCGGTGCTCCCATTGCCGCGAAAATCGCCAAAGAGTTGGGAATTCTCACGGTGGGGGTCGTGACCAAACCCTTCCAATATGAAGGAAACCGGCGGACCAGTTTTGCCGAAGAAGGAATCCGTGAACTCAAAAAATACGTGGATTCCCTCTTGATCATTCCTAACCAGAAACTCCTGGGAATGGTCGATAAAAGTACCCCGCTCGTGGAGGCGTTCAAGATTGCGGATGATGTCTTGCGTCAGGCCATTCAAGGTATTTCGGATGTCATCACCACTCCGGGTTTGGTCAACGTAGATTTTGCCGATGTGCGAACCGTCATGGGCTATTCCGGGCGAGCGGTGATGGGGATGGGAACGGGTCGTGGTCCGACGCGAGCAGCGGACGCGGCCAGACAGGCCATTGCCAGCCCTCTGCTGGAAGATGGAAGCGTGGAAGGGGCTCGAGGGTTGTTGTTGAATATTACGGGCGGCCCCAATCTCACGTTGCATGAAGTGAACGAAGCGTCAAACATTGCGCGAGAAGCTGCCGATCCTCAGGCCAATATCATCGTGGGCCAAGTGATTAATCCCGAGCTGGGGGATGAATTGACCGTGACGGTCATTGCAACAGGATTCGAACAATCGGAGACGATCTTGCGGTTTCCCAGTGGGCACCAACCGACCCTGGTGGTGGAGCCTGTCAAAAAACCTGCATTGGTGGCGGTGCCTGCGGAGAATGGGGGGAGTTACGGTTCTGAGGATCTCGACCGGCCCACCTACGTGCGACGGCAGACGGCTGCCAGGCCGGTTCCTGAAAAGAGTAGCCTGTTGGTGGATGATGATTGGGATGTGCCGACTTTTTTACGGAGGAAGGTCGACAACTAATCCCATGAACGCTGAGGAACGTCCCCGGTCCCCGGGGACAAGGGTGTCTGATGACGGATTGACGAGTGATGTGATCCCCGTGCGCCATTTCTTCGGGACCCGGGATACGCCGGTAGGGTTACATGCCCATATGCAACTTGGGCACATCACGGGTGGACATCAGGAGTTTCCCTCGATCGTGGCGCTCAAGCAAATCCATAGTACCCGGGTGGTCGTCATACGCACCGATAGGGGGCTAGGGGCATTAGAGCAGACAGAAGGGGATGCGTTGGTCACCAATCAACCTGAGACTCTGGTGGTCGTGCGCACGGCCGATTGTGTGCCGGTGCTGCTTGTCGAGAAAACCAGGGGAGTGGTTGGCGCGATTCATGCCGGATGGCGTGGCGCGGTGGCTGGCATCGTGGCAGAAACCATTCGGGCCTGTGTGGAGGAATTCGGGGCGAAGCCGGAGCACATGCATGTGGCGATCGGTCCCTCAATCGGGCCGTGTTGTTACGAAGTGGATGAGCCGGTGATGAACCCCTTGCGAAGCCGGTATCCAGCATGGCCTGGGGTGCTTCAAGAAACCACAGAAGGCAAAGGGGTCTTAGACCTCAAGCTACTGATTCATCACCAAATCCGTGCCAGTGGAGTTCCCGACTCTCAAATTGGACGGGTGGATCATTGTACCCATTGTCGAAGCGATCTCTTTTATTCCTATAGGCGGGAGGGGCAGGTGAATGGGACAATGTGTAGTGGAATTATCTTGCCTGCCGCCTAAGGCATGCTTCCGTTTGCCAGGAGGGCCAAGATAGGGGAAAGCATCCCTGACTCATCCTGAGCGATTCGCCCCATCTTGGGGGTTGCCAGAAAAAAGTGCTGGTAGGAGAACGAATCGCATTGGTGTCCCCAACTCTCGTGTCAACGTGATATTCTGTGTTGCCGGGTTTCGCCCCGGCAGGCGAGGCCCTTTTGTTCCGGCAAAAGGTCCCAAAACCATTGACTCCCCGTCTGGCCTTATGAGAGAGGACGGACGCTAGCCTGCGGAGGGCGGACCAACTCGCGGAGCCTGTCCTGAGTTTTGTCGAAGGGCTCACACAAGGCCCGCCAGCGGATGAGAGCATCCCTCCCTTGGGCCAGACGGCAGGCGTCGGACCATGGGAGACGAACATTTCAGGGACTCACATGAAAGAGCGAGAATCCATATATTGGGTATGATCCGTTTAATCCCTGTCCGTGACTCAAGCGAGAATCCCGTTTACAATAGAAGTCATATGAGAAATCATCGGTGTTCTCGTTGAAGGATGCGCACGTTTCCAACTCCATTACTCATACGATTCAGACTATTCAGGAGAAAATCCGGCAGGCCGCCATTCGTGTCGGGCGAGATCCTGCCAGCATTCGTTTGGTGGCGGCGACCAAAACCGTCCCCGTCGCCTATCTAGAAGAAGCCTATAGAGCTGGGGTGCGAATATTTGGAGAAAACCGGCTCCAGGAGGCTCAGGAGAAACGGCAGATTCTGGGGCCACGGGAAGGATTGGTCTGGCACTTCATTGGTCGGATGCAACGCCGGAAACTCAAAGACCTTGTCGGGAATTTTTCGTTACTGCATTCCGTGGAAAGCCTGGAGCAGGCCCGGAGTATTAATGCGATGGCTGAAAAGCTCGGCATTCAACAAGCGGTGTTACTCGAAGTGAATGTCGGTGGGGAAGCCAGTAAGGGAGGGTTTACCTCACAGGAGGTGGAAGCCGGGATGGAGGAATTAGACCAGTTCCCTCACGTCCTGATCCAAGGGTTAATGACGCTTCCGCCCTGGAGGGAAAATCCTGAAGAAGTTCGCCCCTATTTTACGCAAGTCAGTCAGTTGCGAGATCGGCTTGCTCGGCAGGGATGGGCTCGTATACGGATGAACGAATTATCCATGGGCATGTCTCATGACTATGAGGTCGCGATAGAAGAGGGTGCGACGATGGTTCGGATCGGAACGGCTATTTTTGGAAGTCGAGGGGAGGCACGGAATCAACGTGAGGAGTAAGGGGTGAGGCGTCAAAGGGGGGAAAACGTGAGGTGTAAGGAGCAAAGAGTAAGCATGCATTCGGCAAATCCAGGCATGTACTTTTTTCGACCTACTCCTTACCCCTTACTTTTCACTCCTCACTTTTTATTCCTCAGGCTTCAGTTTTATGGATTATGGAACGCCGCTGGCCTGCCTGCCGAAGCTCCGGCGCAGGCACGACGGCCCCCTCGGCCAGACTCAGGGCATGCTTTTTCAACACTCCCTGGATATAAAGGAGGACCATGTTTATTGCGGGAAACGTGCTACAAGCGATTGCGACGATCCTGGATACCATCTTATGGTTGTATATGTGGGTCATCATTATTCGAGCCTTGATCTCCTGGGTGAACCCTGATCCCTGGAATCCCATTGTTCAGTTTTTAGACAGAGTGACGGAGCCGGTCCTCTCTCAAATACGACGCCGGGTAGGCATTGGAGGGATGGGATTTGATTTTTCTCCGATCATTGCTATCCTCATTATTATGTTTTTCCAAATGGCCGTGGTAGCATCTTTGAAGGATCTTGCTCTCAGAATCCACTAGCCGGTGAGGGGAAAGGAGTCGTGATGAAAATTACACCGTTGGATATTCAGCATAAAGTCTTCGATACACAATGGCGAGGCTATAACAAGCCTCAGGTGGATCAATTTTTGGAAGAAATCGCCGAGTCGGTTGAAGAACTCACCAAGGACAACCTGGTGTTCAAAGAGAAGCTGTCTGCGAAAGATGACGAATTGGGTCAACTGAAACGAGCGGAAACCACCCTGACCAGTACCCTCATTTCAACCCAATCCTTTGTCGATCAACTCAAACATGGGGCCCAACGGGATGCGGATCTTGTGGTCAAAGAAGCGGAACTGAAGGCCGAAGAAATTCTGGCGCAAAGTCGGGCCGAACTGGCAGAAATGCGGCGAATGATCTCGTCGCTCAAGCAGCAGCGGGCGCTGGTGTTGGATCGTTTGCGGTTGACCTTAAGTTCTTTCCATCGCCTGGTTGAAATTGAAGAGCGACCGGAGGCCTCGTTTGAAGGGGAGAGCGAACCAGATATGAGTTCTGAGCGAGCCTCCCATCGGGAAGCGGGATAGACATTTCGACCCTCTCATCAATTTGTGGATCAGACCGATCCTATTAAGCGTATCCTCCTTGAAGGAATTCAAGCGCAGGTGTTTCCTGGTGCGGTCTTGTTTGTCCGTCACCAAGGCCACATTCGCTTCCATCAGGCTGTAGGGTTGACCTCCGGTCTTCCTGATGCGCATCCCGTACAACCTCAGACAATCTATGACGTAGCGTCTCTCACCAAGCCTCTGGCCACGGCGTCGGCCATTCTGCTTCTGGTGCAGGATGGACTGCTGGATCTGGCAAACCCCCTCAACGCATTGTTACAGGAAACAAAAGGATGTCCCTTAGGGCAGGTTGTGCTGAAGGATATCCTCTGTCATCAAAGCGGCCTTCCATGGTGGCGGCCGTTTTATCAGTCGTTTCCCCCTTCTCTTCCTTCAGAAGTCACGTCTCGCCAGCAACGAGTTAAAGCCTTTCTGGAGTTAATCCTCAAAGAGCCGGTAGAAGCCTTTTTCCCACCAAAAAGCGTCTACAGTGATCTGGGGTATATGGTGCTCGGGTTTGTCGTGGAGCGGATGACGAATCAATCATTGGCGGATGTTTGTCAGAGCCGGATCTTTGGTCCCTTACATGCGAGACCTCTCGGCTATCGAGGGCAGAACGTGACTGAGAAATCTGGTCCACTGATTGAAGCGTGCGCACCAACAGAACAGGATCCCTGGCGTGGGCGTCTTCTGCAAGGTGAGGTGCATGATGAAAATGCCTTCGCGCTGGGAGGCATTGCCGGGCACGCAGGACTTTTTGGAACAGCCGAAGCGGTGGGACAGGTTACCACCGCCTGGCTGGAGGGGTATAAAGGAAGCCCAGGCCTATTCGATTCTCACCTTGTGAAACAGTTTGTGCAGGCACAGGCTGGAACCAGTTGGGCTTTGGGGTGGGATACGCCTTCCCAACCCTCTTCCTCCGGCCAGTGGTTTTCCCCGGAATCGTTCGGCCATCTGGGGTTTACCGGCACTTCGATTTGGATAGATCCCATACGTGACTTGGAAGTCATCTTTCTCTCAAACCGAGTCCATCCCACTCGCGACAATCAAGCTATCAAAGCCTTCCGTCCCAAATTGCATGATGCAATCATTCAGGAATTAGGGTAATGATCTTGCCTGAGACTGAAATGATTGGCATGTTCGAGCTTTGCCGGGTTTCGTCTCGGAAGCCGAGGTCTTGCTTGGCGCGTCCCAAAGAGCGCAACTATTACTTGATGTGTCTCGAAGAGCGCAACCTTTGTGTGGAGCAAAAGGCCCCAAAACCATTGACGCCTGCTGCCTGGCAACCCCGGATAGGGCGGACGCGAGCCTTGGGATGGCAGACCAACCCGCGGAGCCTGCCCTGAGGTTTGTCGAAGGGCTCGGACAAGGTCTGCCAGTTGATGAGAGCGTCCCTCCCTTGGGCCAGACGGAAGGCGTCAGTGAAAAGGAAGAAAGGTGCTCATGCAGACAATGATGCTTTGGAAATTATTTGGAATGCCTATACCTGAATGAGGCACTCTGGACCAGGTGCCCCTGGCCCTTTATTCTCTCGAGATAACCCAGATGGAAGGAGTGAAGCGAGAGGAAAATGCGTCCGAGTTCATGCGATTGTTATGTTGACCTTATCCGAGAGACCCAGTAATCCGGCCTCTGGTGTAAATGCGCCACTGCCACAACAATGATTTCATCCGACGTCGCTTTGTAAAGGATGCCGTAAGGGAATTTGCAAACCAAGCATCTCCTGGTCCGCTTACTGATTGGTGAATACGCATCAGGGAATAGCTTGATGCGCTCCAGAGATTCTAGGACTTCGTGACGGTACCGGACGCCAAGCCCCGAAAGCTGGTTTTCGTAATATTCCACCGCCGAATCAAATTCTATTTGTGCGGCTTTGTAAAAACGAACTTTCAACGCTTTTCGTATTTCCCAAAGACATCCTCGGCCGAGACGACCTCCATTTCCCCGCGTTCATACGCATCAATTCTGGCCTCTGCCTCTTCTGCCCATAGCGTATCGATTGCAGGATCTGGCGTATCAAGGCTTGATAACAGTTGTTCCGCAACCGCAGCTCGATCAAGGGCTGGGAGATGCATCGCTTTATCTAGTAATTGCTTTGCCTCAGCATTCATGGTCATTTTGTAAATCCCCCTAATTGGATAAAAAAAAGGCCGATTTGTGATGAGCTCTCTGTAAACATAACGGAGTCCGCGGCTGAGCAGGGGGCCAGCGGCCCATCTGTTCCAGCCGCGAGTTCGACCGCCGCAGGCGGCTGAACAATGAGTAGGCGGATCCGCATAAGATGCGGGTCGTCGATTTCCTATCCGTATAACACGCCATTGGTTCTCCCGAAACATGCCTGATAATCTTTGCATTTTCTGTCAGTTGCTGTTCATGTGTCCAGTTATTTCGGCATCTTGTGCGAATTGGCTCACCCCACTTCCTTTGATGGGTTCAAACCTCCTCCACCGGACGGCGAACACATGATAATCCCGAAGGACACCAAGCCACGCGAGAACACTCTGGAATGGCCGTGTGGTTAATTTTAGACAACTGAAGAACTAAGTCAAATGATTAGACTTGGTTGGCTGATTCTTTTGACCAAGCTTCTTGGTCAGGAAGTATTAGGGAATCCTTGATAGGGAGATGGGGGTTGAAGGTATTGGGAATGACAGGATTGATGATTGTGAAGGGCGATCAACAGAAGATAAGGAGAGTCTTACAATCATAAACTTCTACCCGGAAATCCCTTTACCCTTCATGGCCGGGATGTCCTTGCCTTCTGCTCTGCGCAAATAAGCAATCATGGAACTGGTATCGATACAGATCATCGGTCTTGTCGGAGAGATTCCGAGTCGACCTGAAGTTTGACCTTACCCTTGAGGGCACGAAGATTTCGATAGGCCCCACCGGCGGCTACCAGTTCTAATCCGCGTCGAATGGTTGGAGTGATGCCTTCCCCCGTGGCCTGGGTTGCTCGAAGCAGAAGATCGGCTGGAACGTGCAGAGTCAGTTTTTTGAGTTTTGCCGACATGGGCTCTTCTGGGTGAGAAGAATTCGAAGAGGGCACCCAAAGAATGTACCATCCTTTATGCCACATCTCCATATAGTGTCTGGCGAGGATCCCAGAGTCTAGAGGAATCCAGCTTTTCCACCGTTGGTCGGAAGAAGTGATGTTTGAAAGCTCTCCCGGGGCCATTCACAATATCATTGACTCGTGATCGCATACACCATGTCGCCGACAAAACGCTTGAACGACTCGTTCTCCACGTACTGCTTGTAGACCTGCGTGTCGTCCTTCAAAAGGTGCTGCATCACCTTGGCCAGTGCCTGGTCGTGGGCCATGCGTGCGGTGTGCGGTGTGTTCTCCTTCGCGTTCTGGTAGGCCGCGTCGGCCGCGACCTTGGGAGCGATGTCGTCTCGGATACGCTTCGCAACCCGGTCTGTATCGGTGAAGAGCGTGCCGAACTGCTCATTGAACGTCTTAAGGATGTTGCTCAGGCGATCCATCTCGGGCTCGGGCTTGTGGCCGTGAGCATCCGTTGGGACTGGCTCGATCTCCGCGTCTTTGTCCGCCAAGGCAATCTTCATCGCTGCCTTTTTCTCAACGCGGTAGCTGTCCATGTCGATGGATTCGAGGATCCCCTTGGCGAGGTCCTCCTCCTGCGGTGCCGGCAACTTGGGAATCAGCATGTTGAGCAGGATCGAGAGCTTCTCCCATTCCGCGTTGCTGTAGGGAATCACCGACGAAAGGAAGTTATAGGTGCGGCAGAACACCTTAGCCTTGCCCTTGAAGCCCACCTGGCCGTCCTCATCGAGCCTGTTCACATAGACCGCCACGCAGGCATCGAGAATCGGGTCGAGCTTGTCGCGGTCCGCTTCGGCGAGGAACAACTTCACCAACTGCTGAACCTGCTCCGGCGAGTACACCTGCGCAGCGTCGAGCGCCAATTTCAGGTCGTGCAGCTTATTCGGGTCGGTTTCCTCGGCGAGCAACGTCGTGCGGTAGTAGTCTTGGAAGGCGAAGGTGATCGCCTCGCTGTTGTTCTGGAAGTCGAGCACGAAGCAGTCGTGCTTCTGCGGGTGCGCGCGGTTGAGACGCGACAAGGTCTGCACCGCCTTAATCCCCGAAAGCGGCTTGTCCACATACATTGTGTGCAAGAGGGGCTCGTCGTAGCCGGTCTGAAATTTGTCGGCGCAGATCAGGAAGCGATACGGGTCGGTCTGGATCTTGTTGGCGATCTCGCTGCTTGAAAAACCATTCAGAGACACCTCGCTGACCCTCGCACCACCGTAATCGTGTTCGCCCGAGAAGGCGACGATCGCCTGATACGGGCTCTTGCGCTCCACGAGATACGTCTTGAAGGCATGGAAGTACTGGATGGCCCTCGGGATGCCGCTTGTGACCACCATTGCCCTCGCCTGTCCCCCGATCTTCCCGGCCGCCAACACCTGCTCGTGGAAGTGATCCACCATGATCTCGGCCTTGAGCCGGATTGCATGGTCGTGGCTCTCTACATACCGGCGCAACTTCTTCTTCGCCTTCTTTGTGTCGAATTCCGGGTCGTCCTCAGTCTTCTTAACTAGTTTGTAGTAGCTGTCTACCGGCGTGTAGGTCTTGAGCACGTCGAGGATGAAGCCTTCCTCGACCGCCTGCTTCATGGTGTAGCTGTGGAAGGGCCGGTGCTTGACCTTGCCCTCGGCGTCGGGCGGCAGCGGTTCGCCGAACATCTCGAGCGTCTTGTTCTTGGGCGTAGCGGTGAAGGCAAAGTAGCTGGCGTTGGTCAGCATCTTGCGCGCCGCCATGCGCTTGGCGAGCGCTTCGTTGACCGTGTCCTCAGGGTCGGCCCCCGCGTCTTCGTTCTCCGCTTGGTCGCTGAGCGCCTGGCTCATCGCCGCCGAGGTCTTTCCGCCCTGACTGGAATGTGCTTCGTCGATGACGATGGCGAAGGTCTTGCCCCCCTCGGTCGCGATCTCGTCGAGGATGAACGGGAATTTCTGCACCGTCGAGACGATGATCTTCTTCCCCTCCACGATAAACTTGCGCAGGTCGCCGGAGCGCTCGGCGTGACCCACGGTCGCGCCGACCTGCATGAACTGCTTGATGGTCGTCTGAATCTGGTCGTCGAGCAGACGCCGGTCGGTCACCACAATGACCGAGTTGAAGACTTCCTTGTCGTCGCGTTTCAGGCCGATGAGCTGATGGGCGAGCCAGGCGATGGAGTTCGACTTGCCGCTGCCCGCCGAGTGTTGGATCAGGTAGCGTTTCCCCGCGCCTTCTGCTCGCACATCGGCGAGTGCCTGCCGCACCACGCCGAGCTGGTGATAGCGTGGCCAGACTTGTTTGCGCTTCTTCTTGCCAGTGCGCGGGTCCTTCTCCGCGACGATCTGCGCGTAATTCTCGAGGATGTTGGTGAGCCCAGCCGGTTTGAGTACATCTTTCCAGAGATAGTCGGGCTTGAGGCCATGCGGATTGGGCGGGTTGCCCGCGCCGTCGTGGTAGCCCCTGTTGAATGGCAGAAACCACGAGCGCTTGCCCGCCAGTTCGGTGCACATGCGCACCTCGCTGTCGTCCACCGCAAAGTGCACCACGCAGCGGCCGAACTCGAATAGC
>JAOTTP010000144.1 GCA_029864405.1 Nitrospirota bacterium | reverse complement strand
GTCCCATTGGATTACGCGTACCCCACGCCCGGAATACGGTGTGCTGAACAATCCACGCCTGCTGGCCGCCGCGTTCTCCTCTGATGCGCTAAGCGAGCGGCGCAACACGGATGCGATCGAGGTTGCACCGGATACGCTCCTGTCGGCCCGCGTGATCGAGCACGAACCGGCGCGCCAGCGCAGCTTCGACGAGGTTCGTACGGAGATCGAACAGAAGGTGAAGCGCGACGAAGCGACGCGGCTTGCTGCCGAGGCGGGCGAGGCGGCCCTCGCGCGTCTGAATAAGGGCGAGGCTGCCGGCCTGAAATGGGGTGCGGCACGCCTGGTCTCGCGTCGCAATCCGGACGCGCTCGACCCGGCAGTCGTGCGCACGGCGATGGGTCTCGATGCGGCCTCGCCTCCGGTGTATTTCGGCGAGATTCGCGCTGGCGAAGGCTACGCGATCTACCGAATCAGCAAGGTGGTGGCTGCTGCGGAGCGCTCGGATGACGAGGCGCGTCAGGACCTCGAGCGCCTGCGCCAACGCGCGGCTGCAGCGCAATTCGCGACCTACGTGTCGAGCCTGCGTGCGCGCGCAGACGTGACGGTAAACGCGAATAATTTCGCGAAGGCGAAGTAGCCGCGCCAGGCGCTGCTGCGCGCGGGCGCGCGTCAGCTTAGCCCTCTGTTACACGGGATCGGCCATACCGCCGACCCCGTGGCTGAAGCCGGCATCGACGTAGAGCATCTCGCCGGTAATCCCGGCCGCGAGATCAGAAAGCAGGAACGCGGCAGCGTTACCGACATCGTCGATCGTCACATTCCGACGCAGGGGCGCGTGTTTCTCGACGAACTTCAGGATTTTGCCGAAGTCTGCGATACCGCTTGCGGCGAGCGTTTTGATGGGGCCTGCGGAAACGCCGTTGACGCGGATGCCACGTGGTCCCAGATTGGCTGCCAGATAACGCACTGCCGCTTCCAGACTCGCCTTGGCAAGTCCCATGGTGTTGTAGTGCGGGATCACGCGCACCGCGCCGAGGTAGCTCATTGTGAGCAGCGCCGCGCGGCGCCCTTCCATCATTGGTAGGGCCGCCTTGGCGAGCGCCGGAAAGCTATAGGCAGAAATGTCATGCGCCGTGCGGAACCCTTCGCGCGAAAAGCCGTCGAGTAGCTCGCCCGTAATTGCTTCGCGTGGCGCGAAGGCGATCGCGTGCACCAGGCCGTCGAGCCCCTCCCAGTGCGTGCGCAGTGATGCGAACAGGGCATCAATCTGCTCATCGCTCGAGACATCACAGGGCAGCACGACCGAAGAATTAAACTCCTTCGCAAATCCGTCGGCACGTTCACGAAATCGATCTCCGACATAGGTGAGGGCAAGTTCGGCGCCCTCGCGCCGCGCCGCGCGCGCGATGCCGTAGGCAATCGAGCGGTTGCTAAGCAAGCCGGTGACGAGAATTTTTTTTCCGGAGAGAAAGCCCATGCTGCGTCCCGCGTTGCGTGGTGCGGCATTATAGCCATTGGCTCTGGCATAGCACGCCGTGCGCTGCAGTTTGCCTTCGGCTACACTTTTCCATGCGCTTGACGTGGACAGCCGCGCTCATGATCGCCGTCGCGGGCTGCGGCGCGGTCTGGAACGATCCCTATCCTGCGGCCGATCGCGGCAAGAGCATTCTGTACTCAGCGTTCGTGCAGCGCCCAAAACATCTCGATCCGGTGCAGTCGTACACGGAAGACGAAGCGCGCTTCACGCAGCAGATTTACGAGCCGCCCCTGCAGTACCACTATCTCAAGCAACCCTATACACTCGTGCCGCTCACGACGAACGGAATGCCTTCGGTGCGCCTGCTCGACGCCAGTGGCAAGGGCAGCGACGCGGCTGATGGGTCGGTGGCGGCCAGTGTGTACGAAATTCGCATCCGGCCGGGGATTCACTATCAAC
>JAOTTP010000087.1 GCA_029864405.1 Nitrospirota bacterium | reverse complement strand
CTATCAAAGCCAGCGCGGAGGACCACGTGGCGTAAGCCCGTGGGTGAAAGCGCTCCCCGCTGGAAGCGGGGGACTCCTTGCCACATGAGGGATTTTGGATGACACTGGCGCATGGAAGTTCGGCTCAGTGCCCATGGGGCGTATCAGCATCAATATCATGTGGTGTGGATCCCCACGTATCGACGGCGCATTTTGCGGGGGGCAATCAAGCTCTTTGTGCAGGAGCCGTTGCCGCAAATCCAACCGTATCATCCCGATGTGGAGGTACAGCAATGGAGTGTGCAGATTGACCATATCCACATGGTGCTGGTGATACCTCCGAAATATGCGGTCTCGAGTATTGTGGGCAAGATGAAAGCGAATGTGAGTCGGCAACTGCGGCTCCGGTATCCCGAACTGAAGCGAACGTACTGGGGGGCGGTGTTGTGGTCTCCGGGGTTCTTCTCTTCGACGGTGGGGTTGAATGAGGCCGGCATCCGGCGGTACGTGGAGCATCAAGAACGAATGGACAAAGGGCAGATTCAACTCGAATTTGAATTTTAAGTGCCACGCGGCGTAAGCCCGTGGGTATCTACTTACCGCAGGCCGTCTATGAAGGCTTGACTGATTTCCCCTCTGGCCACTTCGGTGACGGGCCTCTTCATGGTGATGTTATATTGAGGATCGACGGTAATATCCAGTGTTCCTCCCGGGGCTTTCACCCGAACGGGGCTTTTGACTAATCCTAACCGTACTCCTGCACAGGCAGCCGCACAGGCGGAGGATCCCAAGGCCTGTGTTTCTCCAGCCCCTCGTTCCCAAATCAAAATAGAAATGGCCCGAGGCCCGGAGGGAACGGCCAGTTGGACATTGGTTCGTTTCGGGAAAATAATATGGTTTTTCAATTCCGGGCCGATTTTCAGTAGCTTCTAGCAGGTCCGCTCCTCGCTCCTTGTCACTCGGTATGTTGACGAGATCCATGCTGCGGCCACAGCCTTTCGGAAATCGTCCACATTTATTGTATTCTGTCCCGGTTTTCCCCAATATTGCAGCAGGCGCACATCGATCTCCAATGCCACACAGACCTTTGATCCCCGGGCGTCGCCCGCCACAGCTTCTTTAATCAATTCCTTCGCTAACTACAGGGCCCCGGACAGGATACGCCAGCCTCGCTTTTGAAGCACCCGCAACGCGGCCACCCCGGCCAAAAACTGACACTGAACACGGGGCCCAAGATTGGTTGCCCCGATTTGAGCATGGCTTTGCGTTCAATTATCGGCTAAGTCTCAGCGCGATGACTATAAAATCCTTCTCCATCGTAGCTGACCGAATCTTAACGTGGAATTTCTGTTGCGACTGTTCCTGGGTAGCTGTGTTACCTGCAGCAGCTCCAAACAGGTTCGTCGCTCTGACGACTGGTTTCTTCTTCCAGTCTTGAATCTAATTAGGATGCATCTCAAATTGCTCGGCGTACATGATTAGCGAGCATTTACCCCCTACCTGTAATGTCTCTTTCGTCTTAAACGCTAGTGCGTGATTCCGTCATGTCCTCTTTGCCGTTTTCTGCTCGTTTCAATGAGAAGAAATATCACGCAGAAGATTTCACTGGGCATTCATGGTTTCCTGCCCAATGAATTGGAATCGATTCTTAATTCCTCGTCCATTGTGTAGTACATAGGTGGTATTGAAAAAATGGGTCATAACGGTCTACAAATAGACAGTTTGAAAATAAAAGTCATGAAACCTCTGCTGGAAATTAGGCCTCGGTTTCGTTGGTATATCGTCCACCACGTCTGGCACGCCCATGTCCTCAAGCCCTCCGTACCTTCAAAGTCAGCCAGGAACACCAGTTCATCGAGAAACCGATGGACGTGGCAGGGCACTACCTCAATCCACCCTACAAGGCCCTGATCTTTTGTATCTACTAAAAGTCAGATCCAAGCTCTAAATCAGACTCATTTCGGCCTCTTGTTGAAGAAGGGTCGGTATGAGAACCACAGGTACACCCAAAAGCGGCAGGGGACGGTGAGGGTGTTTACCGCCCTCAAGCGTTCTCACCGTCGAAGTCATCGGCACCTGTCAGGACTGGAATTACCACCAGGTCTGAGTAACTCAGAACACTGATAGTTGTTAAAGGGTAATCAAGTAAAGTGAAAAGAATAATTAAAAGCTCCCTGCCCTATTTGCCGCAACTCGATAGCTTGCGCGCGCTGGCTGCGTTGGGCGTATTCGTACAACATTTTTTCCCTCAAGGTAACATTTTAGTATCAACTGTCCCACTCGGCGATCTGGGTGTCCGATTGTTTTTTGTGCTAAGCGGATTTCTGATAACAGGTATTCTTTTGAACGCACGTACTGGGATTCGATCCGGTAGCATCATTATCGCGACAACAGTGTGGCATTTTTACATGCGTCGATTTCTTCGCTTACTTCCGGTTTTCTATGTTTCCTTAGCCTTAGGATTAATTTTTTCGGATGAATTACGACAATACGTTTGGTGGTTCATTCTCTATTTACAGAATATTCACTATGCGATCCTTGGTGATTTCAGTTTTGGAGCGCACTTATGGACACTGGCGGTTGAAGAGCAGTTCTATGTGTTTTGGCCTCTTTTTATCTTTTTTATTTCCGACAAACTCTTGTGGCCGACCATGGTCCTCACGATGGTTCTTGGAGTGGTATCTCGTCTTGTGTTTATCGGGTTTGATTTAACGCACTTTCAGGCTAGCATGCTTACACCAAGTCATCTCGATACTTTAGGGGCAGGTGGAGTCTTAGCTATTCTTTACGCTCAAAGAGGAAAACTGTCTGGTCAATATTCTCGAACTCTTCGGTTGTGCTTTCTCGCAGGTCTCTCTTTACTGTTTGTGGTCCTCACCACAAAACTTGCGGGTTTTCCCTCCACCACAGAATTCATCTTTGGGGAATTGGGGGCTGGCCTAGTATTTATGTGGGTCATTGGCAATGCCGCAATAGGATTTCGTGGCCCTCTTGGTTGGGTTCTAGATAGGTCGCTCCTGCAGTATCTGGGCAAGATTAGCTACGGCCTGTATGTCTACCATTGGTTCGTGCCAAAGATAGCACTAACATTCGCAGAGAGAACGGGAGTGGTACTGCCAGCATCAGAATGGCTTCAGTTTATGTTGTATTCGACGATCTCTATTTTTATTGCAATGGTATCCTGGCATGTGATGGAACAGCCGATCTTGGCCCTAAAAAAGAAATTTAGCTACCAAAGATTGCCTGAAGTTCGCATTCCCCACCAGACAGCAGGTGCATGAACCTAAACGGGTATCTGCCAACAAAGTTCTCGCATCCATTGATCAGGTGGTATTGAGAGCCTGTTTTTATCTTTCTCTCATTCGTTCCGCGGATTAAACCAGACTTCGGTCATCATGTACCAATGCACAAAACCATGAACCGACTTTCGAGGCCCCCGATAGCGGCGAACGGTCTGTTTGGGGAGACCGGTGCGTATTTGAGCGTGCGGAAAAGATTCTCCGAGTATGGGCTATGATCGCTCACTGCGGTTTGACTGAAGGACGGCACAATCCTCAGCTTCTGCAGGACGGCTCGCATCGTCGACTGCTTCATCGGTTGGCCGTTGTCAGCATGCAGCACCAGGCCGTCCTAGTAGCTGCCTTCTGCTAGAAAGACTTTGCGAATCAGCACAGTTACATGCCCAACTGATTTGTGGTGAAGGACCTCCCAATCAACGAATTTGCGACTGAAGATGACCAGCACGAAATGAAGCCGATAGAAGGCCCCATGAATATTTGAGGTGAGGAAGGTGGTGTTTCAACTCCATGCCCGATGGGGACCAGAGGCCTTGAACCTTTCCGTCTTGGACTTGGTTCGCGGCACGGAGCACCCGATAAACGTTTGACTCTGAGACCAATTACACGTCCTGATCCCCCAAATCGTGGATACGATCGGCTATGGCCGGGAGGCTAGGCTGGAATATCTATGAGGGTGTGGGAGGTAATCCCAATGGCGGCAGGCAACTCAGAGAACGGGCCTGGAGTGGATGATGGATAACTATTTAGCGCAGGCCGTCTATGAAGGCTTGACTGATTTCTCCTCTGGCCACTTCGGTGACAGGCCCTTTCATCGTGATGTTGTATTGAGGATCGACGGTAATATCCAGTGTTCCCCCCTGGGCTTTCACCCGAACGGGGCTTTTGACTAACCCTAACCGGACTCCTGCACAGGCTGCGGCACAGGCGGAGGATCCCGACGCTTGTGTTTCTCCAGCCCCGCGTTCCCAAATCAAAATAGAAATGGCTCGAGGCCCGGTGGGGACGGCCAGTTGGACATTGGTTCGTTTCGGGAAAATAATGTGATTTTCCAGTTCCGGGCCGATTTCCAGAAGCTCCTGGCGGGTCCAGTGTTCGTCCCGTTTCTTATACACCACGCAATGTGGATTGCCGACGCTGACTCCGGTAAACCGGAGTGATTGGCCTGCCGCCTTGACTGGTTGTTGAATCAATTCAGGCACCCGTAAGGTACAGGGGAGGGCAAAGGGTTGAAATGACGCACGCCCCATGTCAACCGTGGCCCCATTCACGTATCCATGGCCGTTGAGTTCCAAATTGATTTCGACCAGGCCGCCCTTGGTTTCTACCGTAAAGTGTTTTTTCCTCGTGTGCTTGGTGTGAAACAGATAGCAGCCGAAAATCCGTAGTCCATTCCCGGACTTTTCCGCCTCACTCCCGTCAGGGTTGTAAATTCGCAGACCAAAGTCCGCTTTTTTCGAAGGGCTGAGCGCCAGAATGCCGTCACTTCCCACTCCCCAATGCCGATCGCAGAGAGCCCGAATAGTTCGCGGGGTTAATTTAAAAGACATTGTGGCCGGGTCGAGGGCGATATAATCATTCCCCAAGCCATGCCCTTTGAAAAAAAGATTGTTCATGCCTGCTCCACAATGGGATGGACTGCTATCGGGTGATGGGCCTTGCCAGCAGGACTTTTTCCCGGCTGGACGGCAGGGCCTGAATTATACGTAAAAATGATGAAAGAGGAAAGTACTTAAAAGGGGAGAATATGCCAAGAGGGAAAAATCTTATTGCCGGTAAGGCAGCGATGAGCGTGAGAGGCGTACATATCCGGCAAGTCTGAGAATGGCTTGTTTGGCCAAGACTGACCTCCGACCGACCCCCCGCGAGCCATTTCCAGCAAGATTGAGGAAAGCTTCAGGGAGGGGTGTCCCGCATGAGGTCGGGTGCCCAGGTCAGCCCAACAAATCGAACCGTAGTATTTGTACCCTCAAGGCTTGGGGTTAAATAGGAAAATTTGGCATACGCCTCGCCGCCACTCTTTGGTGAGGGCGAGGCTAAACAATCAGGCCGAAACAGAAAAGAGGGCGTGGGTCACTGAGCCTTCTTGGACTGGTTGCGGGCGGAGCGGCGTTCGTTGTCCGTGAGATAGCGTTTCCGCAGTCGAACATTTTTGGGAGTCACTTCGACCAGTTCATCGTCTTCGATGAATTCCAAGGCGAATTCGAGTGTCATTTCCCGTGGCGGAATGAGATGAATGGCTTCATCGGTTCCAGATGCACGAATATTGGTGAGCTTTTTCTCGCGAATGGCATTTACCACGAGGTCATTGCCTTTGTTGTTGACCCCAACCAGCATGCCTTCGTAAATAGCGTCTCCGGGATGGAGGAAAATTTCTCCCCGGTCTTGCAGCCCCCAGAGGCCATACGCTACGGCTTGTCCAGGACCATGAGAAATCAGGACTCCGGCTGTACGATGGGGAATTTCACCTTTGAAGGGCTGGTATTCATGGAAGATTTGTGACATGACGCCGCTTCCTCTGGTCATCCGCAATAATTCACTGCGAAATCCTAAAAGGGCCCGGGACGCAATATGGAATTCCATTCGGACGGTGCCGACCGCGCTGATTCGCAGGTCTTTCATATCGGCTTTCCGGCTGCCGAGCGCTTCGATGACCGAGCCTTGATAGCCGGGATCTACCTCAATGACCACGAGCTCGACGGGCTCCAGAATGACGCCTCCAATTTCTTTGTAAATGACTTTGGGCGGGGACACTTCTAATTCAAACCCTTCTCGCCGCATGGTCTCAATTAAAATGGACAAATGGAGTTCGCCTCGTCCGGAGACAGTAAATCGCTCGCCTCCGTCCGCCTCCTCCACTTTGATTCCCACATTCATCATGCCTTCATGAGCCAGGCGTTCCCGAATGTGTCGCGACGTGAGAAAGCGTCCCCCGTCTTTTCCAGCCAAGGGACTGGTATTGTGGGAGAAGTTCATGGAAATAGTGGGTTCATCAACATTGACGGTCGGTAAGGCTTGCGGGTTTTGGGGGGAGGCGAGCGTTTCTCCCACCCGAACGTCTTGATGTCCGGCCAGGGAGATAATGTCTCCGGCTTGAGCGGATTCGGTTTCGACACGGGTGAGTCCTTGATAGGCCAACAGCTTCGTGACCTTGCCTCGAGAAACGCTGCCATCCGGCTTGACGGCGACAATCTGATTTCCAACTTCAACCATGCCATGGACAATTCGTCCCACGGCAACACGACCGATATACGAGTCATATTCCAACATGGTCACCAGCATCTGAAACGGTTGCTCAGGATCAGCCACTGGTGGCAAGACCCGATGGATGATGGTGTCCAATAAGGGCTTCATGTCGACGGCGGGATCACTCAGATCCAGCGTGGATCGCCCCTCTTTGCCGGATGCGTACACAATGGGGAAATCTAATTGTTCGTCGGTCGCGTTGAGTTCACAAAACAAATCAAAGGTCTGATTCACGATTTCTTCAGGCCGGGCGCTGGGCCGATCGATCTTGTTGATCACGACGATGGGTTTGAGATGCAGTTCCAACGATTTTTTGAGGACGAATTTCGTTTGGGGCATCGGGCCATCAAACGCGTCCACGAGCAAGAGCACGCCGTCCACCATTCGCAGAATTCTCTCGACTTCACTACCAAAGTCGGCATGGCCGGGAGTATCGACGAGATTGATGCGGGTATCTTTATAGAGGAGCGAAGCATTTTTGGAAAAAATGGTAATCCCACGCTCTTTTTCCAATGGATTCGAATCCATAATGACGGCTTCGCCTTCCTTGAACACATGCGCCCCGGTTTGCCGCAGCAGGGCGTCCACTAAAGTCGTTTTGCCATGATCGACATGTGCGATGATGGCCACGTTGCGAAGGTCTTTTCGTCGTTTTTGAGTCGGCATGACAGTCGGTTCCTTTGTTGGGCACAACCGGACGCAGCACGAACGACATTGTCCAATGCTGAGGTTGCGTATCGAGGCCGGTCTGAGGAGATTTGAGCTACGGCACCGGCCAGAACAGCCGGAGAATTGGCTTGGATCCTACGAGACGGTCGATTCACTCAAAACGGTACAGGAAGATCCAGCTTAATGCAACTGGATTCCTTGACCTCCCCCAATAAATCCTATAGGGTGAACCAGCTTCAGGAACCCCCTCTACTTCTACCAGA
>JAOTTP010000143.1 GCA_029864405.1 Nitrospirota bacterium | reverse complement strand
ACCTGGTCCGAACATGGTAGACGACGTGGTAGTTCTCTCCGCTGGCTGGAGTTAATAGGATCTCGACCACGTAAAGCTTGTCCCCCGTTGCGAATAACGAAGCCGGTGCAGCCCATCCAAAGTTGTAGCCCGTGCTATCCTTCGTCCATCGTGCGTCTGTTTGCAGCGCGTCGTAGACCACATTGGCAACCGTAAGCGTGCCTGTGCCTGGGCTGCTCGTGTCGTCAGCGTCGTACACTGAATAGGCTATTGACGATACGTCTGCCTGCTGAATGACCGCACCGTCACCACCTAGCACGTATGCCATAAGGTAAGCGCCACTGTCTTCGTATATCGTCACTGGAATCGGTGTGGCCATCTAACATCCCTCTCCTATTGTGTTCCCCGATTCGAACCCTTGACCTACTGACGCTCCTGCTGTGTAGCCTTGACCTACTGACGCTCCTGCTGTGTAGCCTTGACCACGCATTGCGCATGCTGTCGTTGTCGCTGCATCCGCTGCCAATGGAGCAAACAGCCCCCGTAACAACACCAGCGGAATCGTTGTTGTGAGCGTACCGTTACCTAATCCACCTGTGACTACTGGACCGATTGCCATTAGCTGTCACCTCCAGCATCTTTGAATCCGCGATAGTAGCTGCTCGAATCAACCACCTGACCATCTTGCAGCGTTAGACTGCCTCGTGTCCGTGTCACTCGAGCGAGCACCCCTTCCGCACCGGCTGACGTGGCGAATACCGCTATGATAGCTCGCCACTCGGTGTAGTCGAAATTCGACGCACTCAACCACAGCACGATGATCATCGTCACTAGAAGCATGCCTAGCCGAATCAGTGCCCACAGTGGATGAGTTGCGGATGCCATTACGTTGCCCTCGTCTTGCTCGTTGGTGATGTGGCATCGTTGAGCGTTAGTGTGGCCGCCGTGGTCGAACCATCAATCTTCTTAATCGTTTCGGTGGTTGATGAAATCGATACCTCGGTGAGTGCTTGTTGGATCAGGAATAACGCTTGAGCCAACGTTGGCGCGACTCCATCCGCTGCGTATGCCTCGGTCATTTGCGTCGTCAGAATAGCCGCAGCGGTCAGCATGTCGGAATTGGTCGTCGTCGTAGCAACCGTCGTGACATTGGATACCGCGCCCGCACTCGTTGTAATGGCACCAGACGAAACGATGTCCGTGGCTACGATGGTGGAGAATCCTGTCGCTGTAATCCACGCCGAATCACCTAGGTCTTTGATCGCCTGAAGTGAGTCCGTGGTGTTGTCGAAGTCGTCCCAATCGGCAACCGCCTCTTTGCTCACGAGCTTGGCGATGATCGAATTGTCGACCACATCTGTACCTGTCACCGCAACACCGACGAGATGATCTAGACCCAGTGCCACCAATGCGTCATTGACCTCACTTTGAACTTCTGCGTCCCAGGCCGCCGCCCATGGAATCGCCGTGAAGGATGATCCTGTTTCGGTCGCCAGCATTGCCGAATCGGTCCCTCGCATCGGTGTCGTCGGAATTGCATCGAGCAGTGCATCGAGCCGACCCGCGTCTTTCCAATCGCCGAGAATCTCACCCGCTGTACCAGCACCGTATGCACCGGGTAACGCTGTAGTCCACGGATCGCCTGCGGACGCTGCTCCGTCTAATAGATTGTCGAGCCGACCGCCATCAACCCAGTCAACTTGTAATTCATTGGTGTCTGCCAAGGTATCGGTTGCTGCCACGCCGAATGATCCAGCGACAACATGGCCTGATGTGGCCTCGTCCCATACCTGATCGGCAATGGCAATCGCAGTCGGCGGCGTCGTCGTATTCCAATCGCCTTTTCCATCGAGTGCTGACGCCGCTATTCCTGCTGCCGTTAGCCAGTTAGCTGGAATCGTTGGTAGATTCGTCAGCGTTGTTGCTGTGGCCACGGTCGTAACGTTGGAAACCGCACCGGCTGCCGTC
>JAOTTP010000151.1 GCA_029864405.1 Nitrospirota bacterium | reverse complement strand
AAGTGGATGTCAGCAATTTCAGGGACTCCAGCAAATGCATCTGAACCCTCGAAGGTGGAGACCGTCGGTCTACGTATTGCCTCCATGTTCATCTTCGCAAAGCCCTAACGCAATGTTGAGCCGCCCTTGACGGCGACCGACCGGAGCGGCAGCGAAGGAAGGGAGCGGTCAAGGGTCGGCTCCAACATTTTGTTAGGCGGGACCACGATCTGCAGGAAATTGATACTGCATGGCGACTAATTCGGCAAGATCTTCAGGTGCTAATGTGATTTTGGCGTCAAGTTCGTCAAAGGCGCGCGCCTTACTCGCCCAGGCCTCTCCAAATGTTTCAGTTCGGCCTTTTAACCCTACCGCTTTGGATAATGCCGATCGAGTATGTGTGGCTTTCACAACCTTAAGTAACTGCAGTGTCTCCGCGACATACTCGCCTTCGGTATTGGCCAAATACTGACCTAGGCCTCCGTTCATTATTTCGGATTCGAGGATGCCGATATAGGCCACAACGCGTTCTGGGCCTTGAAGATTCTCTGGATAGTTCAGTGCGCCAGTTTCGATCAACTTCTGCCATATGCCGTAGAACCAGGTGTGGCAAGGGTTAGCTTCGGGGCTAGCATCGTCGGCAGCTTCTGCGGGTGAGACGTTGACGGAAATGACGTTTGATGAAAGCTGGAGGGTAATAGAGAACGGGTTGTTTTGGATTCGCGCCCGTAAATAGATGGCTCCAGAAGCATCGGGAAGCGGGTCTCCTCCGATTTCGAGACCAGGCACTTCTTTTAGCAAGGCGATCACCTCATCAGCGCCGCGGGAACGCAGCTCTTCCAACAAGTAGTTCTCGAGGTCACATCGAACCTCGAAACTTGCCGTCCCCGAGCCGACATCAGCTAGCTGTTTCGCGAGATTGGCGACCTTGCGGGACATAGGGTCTACTCAGCTCCGCCTACCGTTCGCGGTCACCGGCGCGCGCCGCTCTTGCGCGCGTCCGGCGCACTGTGCAGTTAGGCGTTCTGTTGTTCATATCCGGCACGGTCAAATGATTGACCGAACTGCTGCTGCAAACTCGTCCGGGGCTTCCTGAGGCAAGCTATGGCCCACCCTTGGTATCACTCGACGCTCATATGTGGATGCGAAGAACCTATCGTGATGCTCGGATCCGGTCACGGGCGTGACTTCATCATCGCCTCCGTGCAGCACTATCGTTGGTACGCTTATCCGGGGTTGCGCGCTAAGCCGGCGTTCAGTGTCCTCGGCGGCAGGATCTCCGGGCACAAGCCCGTAACGATGCCGATAGGCGTGAATGGCCACGTCAACGAAATCAGGGTTATCAAATGAAACGGCAGTTCGGTCGTAAATCCCATCATCGAAGCGCCAGTTCGGAGACCAAAGCCGCCAAAGGAGCTTGCAAAACTCGTAACGATTCTGTTCGAGGCCGGCTCGGCCGCGCTCGCCATGGAAATAGTACTGATACCACAACCGACGTTCGTCCTCTGGCG
>JAOTTP010000142.1 GCA_029864405.1 Nitrospirota bacterium | reverse complement strand
TTCGATTAAACATCAATTGGGTCTAAAAAATGATGGGCTGTTCGGTACTGATGAACAAATTGATGGCATTCGATTCTACCGATCGGAATTCAATTCGACCATGACCGGTAAGTATTCAAGCCAGTTTCAAGTGGTTGCCAAGTTATTTTCCGCCTTACAGCGCGTCATCGCTATTGAACAACCAAATGTCTTGCATGTGCATTCTCCTGCTCTCAATGTTTTGCCTGCACTGCTTTTGGGAAGAAAATTTCGGATTCCCGTCGTCTATGAAATCCGGGCCTTTTGGGAGGATGCTGCGGTAGATCATGGAACCTATCGTGAGTTTTCTTGGAAATATAAGCTGGTGCATGCCTTGGAAACCTTGGCTTGTCGGAAGGTGAACCATTTGGCTGTGCTTTGTCAGGGTATTAAACAGGATTTGCAAAAACGCGGAATCGGTGAAAATCATATGACGATTGTGCCTAATGGCATTCATGTCGAAGATTTTCAGCCATGTCCCGCCGACGAGGATTTTCGCCAATCCTGGGGATTGAATGGGAAAATTGTGATTGGATTTGTGGGTTCGTTTTACCGATATGAAGGCTTAGATCTCCTTGTGGAGGCTTTTGCTAAACTTCTCAAGAGGGAACAGAAGCTAGTGTTGCTTTTGGTAGGAGGCGGTGAAGTGGAGGAAGAATTGAAGGCTCAGGTGTATCGCTTATCCTTAACCTCTCATGTAGTTTTCACTGGGCGAATTTCTCATAACCGAATTCCTGGTGTCTATGGGCTATTCGATTTTCTGGTTTATCCACGCAAGTCGATTCGCCTAACGGAACTGGTGACGCCGTTAAAGCCTTTGGAGGCCATGGCTATGGAAAAACCTGTGGTGGCTAGCAATATTGGCGGCCATCGTGAACTTATTCGAGATGGAGAAACGGGTGTATTGTTTGAGGCAGGGAATGTGGATTCTCTGGTGCAGGCGCTTGATGCATTATTATGTCATTCTGACAGAGTGCAACAATTAGTGAAACAAGGTAAAGACTGGGTGATAAAGGAACGATCCTGGGGAACCATTGTGAAACGATATATCCCCATCTATAAAAAAGCTCTTGGCTGTCCGTAAGCTTTTAAGCGTTGCTGGAAATTGTCATTGATAAAAGGCAGCTATTGCCCAAGTGTATGAGTTGCTTCCCGCAGATAAATTGGTGATTAAGAAAATACATGAGTCAGGAATCTAAGGGAACTCTTTGCTGAATGACAACTCGATTACAGCGAAGGAGTTAAATTCTATGGTTCAAGTTTTCATCACGGTTGATGTAGAAATCTGGGCTGGGGGGTGGAACGCTATTGAACAAAAATTCCCCAAAGCCTTCGAAAGGTACATTTATGGGAACACCAGCAAAGGACAATTCGGATTGCCTTTCAAATTACAGATCTTGAATGATTATGGGATTAAGGCCGATTTTTTTATAGAAAGCCTGTTTGCTTCAATTTTTGGCACAAACCCTCTTCAAGAAATCGTGGGTCTTGTCAAGAGTGCGAATCAGGGTCTTCAATTGCATTTACATCCCGAATGGGCTTTGAAGGTGCCTAATTCGTCAATTTACGTGGGAGAAAAAAAAATTGAAGATTTATCGGTTGATGATTATCGAGCACTGTTCGGAGCGGCTATGGATAATCTTCGATGCGTGGGAGTTCCTGCTGTTCAGGCCTTTCGGGCTGGCAGTTATCAAATTACCCCTAATCTGATGGAAGTGCTTGCACAAATTCCGATCACCATTGATACCAGTTACAATCCCTGTTATCTAGACCGCTGTTCAAGCATTTCCCCAGATTTGTTACTTCTTCAGCCGCAAAAAATTCATGGTTTGGATGAATATCCGGTAAGTGTGTTCAAAGATTTTTTGGGAAAGCTCAGGCCGATGCAAATAACGGCGTGTTCCTCCGGGGAAATGACGGATTGTCTTTTAAGGGCCTTGGATTCAGGCTGGCAATCCGTTGTCATTGTGTC
>JAOTTP010000086.1 GCA_029864405.1 Nitrospirota bacterium | reverse complement strand
TGAGCCGAACTTCCATGCGCCAGTGTCATCCAAAATCCCTCATGTGGCAAGGAGTCCCCCGCTTCCAGCGGGGAGCGCTTTCACCCACGGGCTTACGCCACGTGGTCCTCCGCGCTGGCTTTGATAGGAAAATTCAGAAATCACAAAACCGTGAAGGAGGAAAGCAAGGCAGGAAAATATCTGATAACGAGGCACGACAACGACTGGAATCTCAAATGAGTGGATAAAGGATCAAGCGGAGCGACTTCTCACGAAGGCCCCACGTTTTTCACTGACCTCACGAGAAGTTGAGCAGGCCCATGCATCCTCTGGAAGAATGAAGACGTAGTCAGAGCTGGCTTACAGGGAAGACACTTGAACGATCAATTCAAGTTCAATCGGAGCATGAAGGGGTAATTCAAAAGCCCCGAGCGCCAACCTGGCATGACGCCCGGCATCTCCAAACAGTTCGACCAACAAATCAGAAGCCCCGTTAATCACCGCAGGCTGATGCACAAATCCTTCGACAGACGCCACATGCCCCGTCAGACGAACCACCTGTTTGAGACGCGAGAAATTTCCCAACATCTCTTGGAGAATGGCCAACCCGTTTAGCATGGCTAATTGCGCAGCGGCTGCCCCCTCTGCGACCGTCAGTTCTCTCCCTAGTTTTCCGGGTTGCTCAATTTTCCCATCACGGAAAGGCAACACACCACTCACAAAAATTAAGTCTCCTGCCTGACGAGCAGGGACATACGACCCGACAGGACGAGGGGCCACCGGCAGGGCTAGTCCCAGTCGGCTCAATGTTTCGTGAATACTCATAGAGGAAATCGCAGAATTCACTCACTTACGAAGCACGCTTACCAGTCGATTGCCGTTGATAGATATCCACCGCTTTATTGTGATCTTCTAATGTAGCAGAGAATTGATGACTGCCGTCGTTTCGTGCCACAAAATATACAAAATCTGTTTGCGTGGGGTAGAGCGCCGCGTGGATAGCGGCCAACCCAGGGTTGGCAATGGGTCCTGGGGGAAGCCCGCGAACCTTATAGGTATTGTAGGGACTATTCACGGACAGATCGGCTTTCCGAATATTTCCATCAAACGCTTCGAGGGCGTAGATGACGGTGGGGTCACTCTGCAAGGGAATACCCCGGCGAAGACGATTATGAAAGACCCCGGAGACCAAGGAACGTTCCGTTGCCAATCCCGTTTCCTTTTCCACCACGGAAGCCAGGGTCAACACTTCATGAAGAGTCATGCCCATGCTGGTTGCCCGGTCCTTGAGATCTGGCGTTACCACATCATGAAACCGATTAACGAAGGTTCGAATGATGGATTCTGGTGGAGTATATCGAGCAAGGTGGTAGGTATCAGGAAAAAGATAGCCCTCCAGAGTTGGCGCCTGAACATTCACGCTTTGAATAAAGGCCGGATCACGGCTTAATCGAAAAATATCCTGCTTGAGGGCAAGATGTTTTTGCTCAAGGATGTCCGCAATTTGCGCGACGTTATAGCCTTCCGGAATGGTGAGGGCATAGTGATAGACTTCACCTTTGACAATTTTTTGGAGCAATTCGGTGGGTCGCATTCCTGCATGAAGTTCATATTCTCCTGGAATAATGTTTCGATCGACCCTCTGCACTCGACCTAAAACGGTAAAAAACCATTCCGATCCAATTAAATGATGCCGATGGAGAATGTGGGAGACCTGAGTAAAGGGAGTCCCGGGGGGGATCTCGACCAGTTGCGGTTGACCTGGTCCACCATTGGGTTGATTCATCCACAAAAACCCGCCAATGGTCAGCAGGCAAATGAATACACCAAATACCAAACCTACTACTTTCCGGCGAACAAGGATCACGACACAACATCCCCTTTCCTACGTATCCCTTGTCTGTCTATCGGGGGACAAATTTTAACAAGAAATGATGCGAAAAAAACTTCCTCCTCTCTCTATGCCCCAACGTGTGAGGCGACATAGTCATACACGCTCTGCAATGCCGCATCTAACCCCTCCGGTTGGTTGCCTCCCGCCTGAGCCATATCCGGTCGCCCGCCTCCAGACCCTCCAACAAGTTGAGCCACATGCTGAGCCACTTTTCCTGCAGGTATTTTTTGAGACTGTTCTTTGCCCACAATGACCAACAACGAAACTTTGCCTTCTTTGACTGACCCCAGAACCAACAGACCCGAAGACACTTTGTGTCGAAGCTTATCGGAGAAGGTCCGCAATTCCTGGATCGTCAGGCCATCAACCCGCTGGATAAGGATCGGCATACCGCCTACTTCCCGAATCGACGCTTCCTGACTAGCACCTTGCTGATCAAGTATTTTCTGCTTGGCACGCTCTAATTCGCGTTCAGTATCCCGAAGAGTCGCGACCAGTCTCTTCGCTTTTTCAACGACTTCATTTGGACTGGTTTTTAACACGGCCGCCAATTCTCTCCTTTCGGCCTCCTGATGCTGAGCATGAGCCAGCGCCCCTTCGCCCGTGAGTGCCTCAATCCGCCGGACACCTGCCGCAATGCCCCCATCGGAAGCGATACGGAACAGACCGACATCTCCGGTTCGAGAGCAATGCGTTCCCCCGCATAATTCCTGACTAAAAGAACCCATTTCTACCACCCGAACCTGCTCACCATACTTATCACCAAAGAAGGCCAACGCTCCTCGACCCAGGGCATCCTGGATTCCCATTTCTTCGACCTGGACAGGCAGATTCTGACGAATTTGCTCATTAACCAATCCTTCGATTTCTTCGATGTTTCGGCTCGTCAATCCTTTGAAATGGGAAAAATCAAATCGCAAGCGATTCGGGGCCACCAAGGACCCATGTTGCTTCACATGGGGACCTAAGATTTCCCGCAATGCGGCATGAAGGAGATGAGTCGCCGTATGGTTTCGTGCCGCGCTCTGCCTTAAATGTCCATGTACCGTCGCGGTAAGAACGTCGCCGACGTGGACGGATCCTTCGATGACCTGCCCCTTATGAAGAAACCACCCCTTTGCTAGCTTCGTGGTATCTTGAACGACAATTCTTGCCGACGGACCCACCAACATTCCTTGATCCCCGACCTGGCCACCCCCTTCAGGATAAAAAGGCGTCGTATCCAAGACACACTCAATCGTCTCCCCTTGCTTAGCCTCCTTGATGATATGCTCATCCTTGACCAGACCAAGTAACGTCCCTCGGGCTTCCTGTTGGGCATAGCCCACAAATTGCGTCAAAGGAAGCAGTTCGAAAACACTCACCAATTCGCTTCGAGAATCCGCCTGACTAAACCTCGCAGTTTTTCTGGCTCGATCACGCTGCGCCTCTAGCGCATGTTGATAACCGGCATGGTCGACGGCTAGCCCTTCTTCTCGTGCGGCATCTTCGACCAAATCAAGCGGGAACCCATACGTATCATATAACTTAAAGACCGCTTCTCCCCCTAAAACATGGCTCCCCTGTTGCTTCGCTTCTGCCAAAATTTGATTGAGAAGAGGCAAGGCCTGCTCTAAAGTTTCAATAAATCGTGTTTCCTCCCGTTGGACAATCTCAGTGACCGTATCTCTCATTGAGCGAAGATCGGGATAGACCGAATCCATGTGATCAACCACGGAGGTCACCAGGTCATATAAAAATTCTCGCTCCACGCCCAACAATCGTCCATGCCGTGAAGCACGACGCATAATCCGTCGCAGGACATACCCCCGCCCTTCATTCGACGGTAACACGCCATCCGTGATTAAAAACGTCATCGCCCGCAGATGGTCTGCAATCACCCGCATTGAGCGATCAGCCGTTGCGGAGGCACCATACACCTGGCCCGTGCCCTTCCCAATCCTTTCCAAAATTGGGCGGAACACGTCGCTATCGTAATTTGAGGCCACTCCTTGAGTCACCGCTGCCAACCGCTCTAACCCCATCCCCGTATCGATACTGGGCTTCGGGAGAGGATTGAGGGTCCCAGCCAAATCACGGTCAAATTGCATAAACACCAAATTCCAAATCTCGAGATATCGATCGCAGTCACATCCAACGGCGCAAGTCGACTGACCACAACCGAACGCCTCACCTTGGTCAATGAGAATTTCGCTACAAGGGCCGCAGGGACCCGTCTCCCCCATTTGCCAGAAATTATCCTTTTCACCCAGCCGAACGAGTCGACTCTCTGGAAAGCCCATTCGTGTGTGCCAAAGATCATAGGCTTCCTGGTCATCCCGAAACACCGTCACCCACAATCGATCAGCTGGCAGACCGGCAATCTGCGTGAGAAATTCCCACCCAAACGCAATCGCCTCTTCTTTGAAATAATCTCCAAAGGAGAAATTGCCCAACATTTCAAAAAACGTATGATGTCGGCGGGTAAATCCCACATTTTCTAAATCATTATGCTTCCCCCCAGCCCGAAGACATTTTTGAATGGAGACAGCCCGGCTATACGGGCGGGATTCCTCACCCAAGAACACACGTTTAAATTGGTTCATGCCGGCGTTGGTAAACAACAGAGTAGGATCTGCTTGCGGAATAAGGGGTCCGCTGGGAACCACCGTGTGTCCACGAGTGGAAAAATACGTAACAAATGCCTGTCGGAGTTCAAGTGAGGTTGCGATCATGTCAATGATTTTCGATCAAGATGACTTCGCCACTCGGCCAGATCAGTCACGATTCCCAGCTGGTTTTTTGGCATCAGAACTGGCAGGGGGGGATGATTCATCTTTTTTTTGAGGCTCCCCGGAGAGGCCATAGCTGTTTCGTAATTGCATGTCGATGGCCTGGGCAATATCCGGATTACTTTTCAAAAAGGTTTTGACGGCCTCCCGGCCCTGACCCAGCCGTTCCTCCTTATACGAATACCAGGCTCCGGCTTTATCAATAATCCGACGCTCCACGCCCAAATCCACTAATTCCCCAACTTTGGAGATGCCTTCCGCAAACATGACATCAAATTCGGCTTGTTTAAAGGGTGGCGCCATTTTATTTTTGACCACTTTCACCCGTACCCGACTCCCCATCACTTCCTGCCCATCTTTAATCGATTCAATCCGGCGAATATCCAACCGGACTGAAGAATAAAACTTCAACGCGTTGCCGCCGGTCGTCGTCTCGGGGTTGCCAAACATGACCCCAATTTTCATGCGAATCTGATTGATAAACACCACCGAGGCTTGAGACTTGGAAATGGCCCCGGTCAATTTTCGCAAGGCCTGGGACATCAATCTCGCCTGAAGCCCCATATGGGAATCTCCCATCTCCCCTTCAATTTCGGCACGAGGGACCAGGGCCGCAACTGAATCAACGACAATAATATCTAACGCTCCGCTTCGGACCAGCGTTTCGGTAATTTCCAGAGCCTGTTCCCCAGTATCCGGCTGTGCCACCAGCAGATCATCAGTGTGCACACCAAGCTTTTTGGCATAGGTAATATCCAACGCATGTTCAGCATCGATAAAGGCCGCCGCCCCGCCGGCTTTCTGAGCTTCGGCAATCGCATGCAAGCACAGCGTGGTTTTTCCAGACGATTCCGGCCCGAACACCTCAATGACGCGACCTCGTGGCAAGCCTCCGATACCCAGTGCCATATCAAGCCCGAGAGACCCCGTCGAAATGACCGGAACATCATGAGGAATGTCATCTGTCCCCAGTTTCATGATCGCTCCTTTGCCAAATTGTTTTTCAATTTGGGTCAGAGCCAAATCAAGCGCTCGTTTTTTTCCGTCTTTTTGTGTTTCTTTTTGAGGAGCCACGCGTTCTGCCATTGTTAGGTATCCTTTTGTTCAATATCCCTGATCGTGCAAAGTGGCGGCTATCTTACCCCACCCTCCCTAACAGGTAAATGCCTATCTTAGATTGAAGAATTTGATACAGCCTCATTCTAATGGGACCGTCCACAAAGAGGTATATTCCGCACCTTTAGGACTCAAATCACTCCGAAAGAGCGTGATCCGGTCAATAGGCAATGCCCCCAGATTCCGGGGTTGCGCCAATAAGCCCGAGTGAGTCAGCACACCACCTACCTTGGAATTGTCATGTTTAATCCTGGCCAGGGTCAAATGAGGATGGTAGGGCTTCTCCTCAGGGGGGAACCCTAAGGGTTCCAGCGCCCCTTCGATTTGCGAAACAAGATTAAGCAAGGAATGACTGTCACCGGCACATCCGATCCACAATATCCGCGGACGTCGGATATTGGGAAAGACCCCCAGACCCTGAATCTCCAGGGTGATAGGAGCCTGACTTTTTCTGATAGGCTCCATGGCGGTCAAGAGTTGCTCAACTATGGCGGGGTCAACATATCCAAGAAATTTCAGCGTGAGATGAATCGCCCCGGGGCGAACCCAATTGACCGTTGGCAACGTGGCCCGAAGTTGCTGTTGGAGCTCGGCCACTTTCTGCCTCAGATCCGTGGAGAGTTCCACGGCAAGAAAGACTCTCAGGCTCGTATGGTTAGGGTGAAACTTCATTGGCGTATCGGCGAATCAGATCCAAAACAGCCTGAGAAGTTTTCAATGTGATTTCCGTTCGATCCCCCCAAAATTGCCAGCGTCGGGCCTGAGTCCCATGTGGGCCATCAATCGCTGCATACACCAGACCCACCGGCTTTTCCACAGTTCCTCCACCAGGACCGGCGATTCCTGTGACACCAACTCCCACATCGACTCGACTCCGCATTCGAATTCCTTTGGCCATGGCCATGGCTACCTGTGAGCTTACTGCCCCATATCGGCCAAGCGTCGATGCGGGAACCCCCACGAGTTCTCGTTTCGCTTTATTACTGTAGGACACGACTCCCCGGTCCACATAACACGAACTTCCAGGGACTGTGGTCAAGCGATGAGCCACTAACCCTCCGGTACAGGATTCGGCGACCGCAATCGTCCAGGAACGACCTCGTAAGACTTCCCCGACGATTTCTTCCATGGTGCGTTCACCTTCAGCAAAGAGCCCTGGGCGTAAACATTCACGTACCTGATTGACTAGATGAACCCATTCCGGGAAGAACGGAGACTTCTCCTTCACAAAAGAGCGGGAGCCGCTGAGGACCCAACAACTCACCGTCACCGTCACTCCCCTGGGCGAAGCCAACAAACCAAACTGAATGCGTCCAACATCCTTCAAAATAGGACTCAATTGTTTTTGAACATCGGTTTCGGGCAATCCGAATGTATGAAAGGCATGCAACCAATAGTGCCTGTTGCTGTTAAAAATCTTCCGGAGTACCGGTTGAACCTGAGAAATCATCATGACTTTGGCCTCTCGAGGGACTCCCGGCAACACGACAATTACCGATTGCCCGTCACGCATCAAAAAACCAGGTGCCGTGCCCACGGTATTCCCCAACATCCTTGCCCCGGAGGGAAGAAACGCCTGTTTGGCCAATAGTGGTGTGACCGGCCTCCCAAAACGTCGATAGCAAGCCTTGAGATTCTCGTACGCTCTTTTTCGTTTGATCAGGGGACATCCAAACGTCTCGGCGACAGCCTCCCGGGTACAATCATCGAGTGTAGAGCCGAGGCCACCCGTCAAGACAATCACATGAGCGCGCTTCAAAGACCCACGAAGGGCCTCTTGAATATCAGCTTTCTGATCACCAACGGAGATCTTTTTCCGAACCTCGATGCCACACTCGGCGAGAAAATTTGCCACAAATACCGAATTGCTATCGACGGGCCCACCAAGAAGCAATTCGGACCCAACAGCAATGATGTCAGCATGAAGTGGCTTTATGTTCATGAGATTCGGTCAGGTCACATTAAACGGTCGTTAGTGTGGTGTCCAAGAAATAACTGGTCATTTGGCTTTCTTCTTTCTGACTCGCGGAGCGGTACAACCAGGCTTGATCTGCTCCAGAGTCTGGCGGCAT
>JAOTTP010000085.1 GCA_029864405.1 Nitrospirota bacterium | reverse complement strand
AAAAAACTAGCCAACGATCCTTGCAAAGATACCATTCCTTTATTTACGGGATAAAGTTGACTAAACTCTTAAGTAGTAGCCGTTACATGGCATTGGAGTCCCAACTCCAATAACAAAAGAGGTCTCTTCGCTTTCTGGCAATAGGATTCTTCCTCTTCCATGACTTCCGATATCCCCCAACAAGACACGCCTCCTTCTCCAAAACCACCACGAGCAAGGAAAGTCTTGAAAGGGTTCGTCTGGTTAGGCGTGGGCATGTTGGCCCTTCTTCTCTGCGCGGGTCTGTTGTTGACCTATTGGTTTCCTTCGGACATGGTCCGGCAAGAGTTGGAAATTCGTCTCTCTGAGCTTCTTCAAGGAACGGTCCGTATCCATTCCCTCTCGTTGAATCTGCTCACAGGCCTTCAAGTCAGTCAATTGGAATTGACAAAGCCCAGCCAGCCTCCTCTCACACTCGAACACCTGACATTGGATTACAGCCTTCTGGGACTTCTGAAGGGCACCTTCACGATCAACGAAATCTCTATCGATCAGGCCGATGTGTCGCTCAATCTTCCTGAACTCACGAAGGCCGCCCCGGAACCAACTCCCCCACCCCCTTCTGAACCGGCAGCCCTTCCTACTCTCCCCGTCTCGATTGATCTTGAAACCTTCAAAATCATCGATAGCGACATCCGGGTTGTCGTGTCACCGGACCTCATGGTGAACCTCACCCATCTCAATCTCCAGAGTTCGGGAGCCGTGTCATCGGATGATGCGCATCTCAACGGCATTCTGCAGGTTGAGCAACTCGCCCTGGCCCTTCAAGGCAAGCACATCCAACTGCCTCTAATCGTGAAGTTCGACACAACCATTCATCTTCCGACTCAACACCTTGACCTGAAACAGCTCACTATTGAATCGGATCCGGCCCTACGACTCACGCTCTCCGGGACGATCAACGAATTCTTAACCAAAAAAGTCATAAATCTCTCCCTTGCCGACATGTCTCTTGACCTCGAAACGATCATGGCGCTCGCCAAAGATTTTGTGCCGCCTGAATTTGCCATGGCTTCGATTCGCGGAAACATTTCTCCCTCATTGACCCTCACAGGCTCCCTTCCCGACTCCGGATTTCAGGGGACCATACACGCCGGATTGGACGGGAAGGATGCTGAACTGCATCTTCCAGACCTCTCGCTGAACGTGGGACCGACAGATCTGTCACTTACCGCCAAGGATGTTCAGATCAAGGAGAACCTCCCCTTGATGGGAAACGTCTCGGCGAAACTTTCCACTCATGATCTGGCGTTTCAAGCCTATGGTCTACAAAACTTTGATTTCATGCTCGAGAGCGACTACCAGGCCCTTGGTCCTTTTTCTGGAAACCTCAAGATCTCCGGCAATACGGCACTGCCCGGCGAACTGCTGGGAACACCATTCAGTCTTCCCTTTGCGATTGCTCTCGATACCAGCGGCAATCATCACACCCGGCAGGTCCAGGTAAAGAATCTGAACGTCGACCTGAGCCCCTATGGCACCATACAGATGAAGGGAGCGGTGCAGCCCCATCCTGCTCCGAAAGAAGGCATGGATGCCTCTCTGAAGCTTCGTTTGTCGCCAAAAATCAACGCCTTACTCTCTCTCATACCGAAGGACCGGCTTCAAGGACTCGTTCTCCAGAAAGGATCCGAACCTGATACCTTTGTGCTGCACGCAACTGCAGCACTTCATCCCGATTTCCGTCCCGAGTGGGCAAAAGCCACCGCTGCGCTCAAGCTTTCCTCCCTTCGGGCTCAATTGGACTCCTTCGGCGCAGAAGGCACCATGCACCAACTCACGTTTCTCCTTTCTTCCGGCTATCAGGAACGCAATGGCGCATTTCAGGGAACAGCCGGATTTTCGTCAAACCTCTCTAACCTCCATGCCGCTGATACGGTGACAATCGGGACTAGCCATGTGATCTTGAAGTCATCCTTCCAAGGCAATCTCTCACCGACCTATCAACCCACCAGCCTTCGCTCAGAAGACCAGCTCCAACTCACGCTCGGCAACATGACGTACCAGGATCCCTCCCTGACGGCTACCCTGCCTTCGCTCAGACTGTCAGCCAAAACCAGGGAAGATGTCTTGAAAAAAGATTACTTGCTAGAGAGTCTTCGCCTGACCAGCGACCAGATAGTAGATATGGGTATGAAAGCCCGGTTTAGGCAGGCGAACCAACAATTTGACGTGGATCTGCAGATGCCACTTTTTCACGTGGGCAACCTTCTCCCGCATCTGTCGGGACCACTCATGAAGGGAGTCGACGAAATCAATCCAAAAGGACGGATCAGCCTGGCCCTGCGAGCTGCGGGGAAAATTCCCCAGGCCGCTGATCTCAAGCAATTGACCCTGCCGTTGGGAGTCAATGGAAAACTCACGCTGCGGGATCTCGAGGGAGCCGTCGCGGGATATCAGGTTCAGGGGGGCAACGGCACCATGACGGTGGCCTATTCCCCGAAAGCGACACCTCAGACCCAACTCACGACTGATCTGACTCTCAACGGCATTCACTTGCCGGACACCCTCCCGATCAGGGAATTATCCGACACCTCCCTCCATGTCAGCATCGTGTCTCCCGATCTCAATGAAATCCAGATTGACCCGATCCATGTGACGTCCAAGGGGGTGGACCTTTTTCTTAAGGGCGCGGTGGTGGGCTTGCGTGAGCTTCTCTCCGCCACATCACCTCGAGGCACCCAATTAGCGAAACTCTTTGCCCAACTGCACAGCCGCCTGGCTCTGGATGTGGAGACCTTTCAAGAAGCCTTACACCCCTTGAGGATCAAGGGAGACGGAAAGGCTCTCGTCACCCTGTCCCTGCTCAAAAAAGAACAAGGGAACCTGGACGCCTCTGTGGAGATCGGGACTGAAACACTTTCCCTGACTCGTGATGGAACGGAACTGCATGCCATGAATGGGGGGATACAGTTCAGAAAAACATTGGCCTGGAAACCGGATGGACTTCTGTCTCCTCCGAAAAAGTCGTTTCAGCCGTCCGACCGGATTGCCCAACTCAAATCGTTTTCCCGGAAAGGACAGACCCTCACCATTGAGCGTCTCCAGCTCGGACCATTCACCGTCCAAAACTTCTCAACCAATTTGGCGTTTGAGCAACAGTCCCTCAAAATGCAAAATCTCGCCATGAATCTTCTGGGTGGAGGAATAGGAGGAAATGTGATTATCGCCGTCGAACATCCCCTCCGTATATCAGCTGGACTTGAAGTGGCGAATCTCGATGCCAACCAACTCATCAAGACGGAATCCAAAATTATGGGCGACAGCAATATTGCCGCAACGATTGGACTCAGCACCATTCTGCAGGATGCGACGGGAGCCGTGGATTTAAGCCGATTAGAATGCAACCTGCATATTACGCATATCGGGAAAGAAGCGCTCGATCGCCTCCTCGTGTTCCTGGATCCGGAAGGAAGCAATCCAACACTCTCCAATGCCCGCGCCCAATTGAAATTTGCGAATCCCTCCCGGGTGACGGTGGAGGTGGCCAGAGGCCAATTGAATCTGACGATTCACTTTCAGGGGAGCTTGATCCCCACCTTTAGACTGGATCGGGTCCCAATCGCCAAAATGAAAAACATCGAAAAGCTCACCGCCGCCATCCCCAACTGGAAAGACCTGGCGAAGGTGTTGGAATTGATTGGAGCGGAGACTTATAGCTTTACCCCTGAAGGGGAAGTGGTGTTGCAATAAGTGACAATCCTCCTATCTGTTGTCATGCTGAGCAACGCGAAGCATCTCGCGAAGCCGTGGCCCGGTGGTGCGGGGCTCAGATTCTTCGCTTCGCTCAGAATGACAAGATTGAGGGAGGGAAAGATGCCAGACGCCCATTGAAGGCTCGTTCATTTTTTGGTTGTCATGCTGAGCAGCGCGAAGCATCTAGCTCAGCCATGGCCCGATCGCGCTGGGCTCGATCCTTCGTCCGACTCAGGATGACAAGGCAGAGGGGCCAAGACAGTTGATGAAACAGTATTATGTGTACATCATGACCAACCAGTCCGGCACACTATATACCGGAGTCACCAATGAGCTCCTCCGTCGAGTCTATGAGCACAAGCAGGGGAAAGGTGGTCAATTCACCTCGAGATACCGCATCACACGATTACTGTACTTTGAAGAAACTCGTGATATTCACGCGGCACTCGCCCGGGAGAAACAGCTCAAAGGTTGGACGCGTGCGAAGAAACTGGAATTGATTGGCACCGACACCCCTAAATGGGTGGACCTTTCGGCGGCTTGGGACGTTTCATAGGTTGTCATGCTGAGGGATGGCCTGGTTGAGCTGGGCACAGATTCTTCGCTTCGCTCAGAATGACAAGGCGAGAGGATGGATGGAAAAATGGCAACGCCCATTCTAGTCCCATTCATTTTTAGGTTGTCATGCTGAGCAGCGCGAAGCATCTCGCTAAGCCATGGCCCGGTGGTGCTGGGCCCAGATCCTTCGTCCGACTCAGGATGATAACCAGAGGGATTGGATGATGACCGGCCTACAATTGGCCACTATTACTAGTATCATTGTCATGCTGAGCAACGCGAAGCATCTCGCGAAGCCGTGGCCCCGTTGGGCTGGGCTCAGATCCTTCGCTTCACTCAGGATGACAAACGCTCGGGTCACGATGACATTTTGAGGGCAATCGCCAACGACTTTATGAGATTTGATAAGATATACAAGACCTTACTCTAAAAGGAGCGGTTTTTTTATGTCCCTTTCCCATTTCCCCATAACACCATACAAGTTAATGCACCCCTTACGGTTTCAGCGCTTAAGAGGAATAGTGCTTCTTATTCTGATCTCTTGGCTCTCTGCCTGTGGCGGTCCCTTGGTGGGGGTCACCGTCGTTGATGAACGCACGGCCTTGGAAAACCAGGTGCTTGGCACGTATCAAGAGCTTAATCAGCAAGTCATGCTGGTCGCATCCGTACGCTATATCGATCCGAAGGGGAAATTGAAACAAACCCAGGAGCTTCCTCCCGGGAAAAAAGACGTCGTGCGTGCCCTCCAACGCGTGTCGTTTAACAAGGATGATCTCAATCGCTATAAATCCCTGGGGATTATCGGTGAAAACAATGAAGGTGGGGTCACCCTCCTGGAGCCGGAAAAAGTTGAACCGGCCGATCGAGCCTTTGTCGAGAATCTGGTGAAGGAGGAAAATGAGGATCGTCTCGCCATCATGAGCCGGATTATTGAGACGAACGAGACCCTCTCACCCACAGATTTGCCACGTGTCCATAAAATGTTTGGCGCGCTGAACCGGGATAAAGCCCTCAAGGGGGAACGAATTCAACTGGACAACGGGCAATGGATTCAAAAAAACACCACATCCTAATGCAAGACTTCTCTGTGACAATTGATCCTCCTTCCCGACTTCCCCCATGGGGGCTGTTGAAAAAGAGGGGGTCGCTTCATATTCAATCAGCCGTGTGGGCCGCGATGGTCTTCACAGGCTTGGTCGGGGTCTTGTGCTCTTCTACGCCAGCTATCGCTGCGACACCGCAGCGTCTGACCGCCCACCCCGCTCTGGATTATCAACCGTCCGTCTCCACGGATGGTCAATCGCTCGCATTTGTGTCCACGCGTTCGGGAAGTCTGGATATCTGGGTCCAAACCCTTAGGAGTTCCGCACTTACGCTTCCGCGTCAGGTGACCACGCATCCAGCCACTGACCAGGAACCGGCCTTAAACCGCGATGGTACCCGACTGTTGTATGTGTCGCATAAATCCGATCCCCGCGGTGATGTGTACCTCCTGGACCTCATCACCCGTGAGGAGCAGCGATTGACGGATTTAACCAGCGGGGATGGTTCCCCTCAGTGGGATCAAGAAGAAAAAGGGTTTTTGTACCTCAAACGCGATCCGCTTCAAGGCACATCGGCCATCTACCGGAAATCCTTTTCAAACCAAACAGAGGAATTGATCGTTCCCGAAGCCACCAGCTTTTCCGTGAATGGCCATGGGCAGCTCCTCTATTCCAATGGCGCACATCTGACCCTGATGAACCTTCACGACAACAGCTCAACCTCATTGGACGATGACGGAAAAGTTCTGGATCTCTGGCCCGCGTTGGATCGCCACCCCTCCGAGGTCCCCACGAATCACCTGCTCTTTTTCACCAGATATGAACGGGATACCAACGGCGATGGGCGGGTCGATACCGATGACGAATCGTCCATCTGGATGAGACAATGGGACCCGCAACAGCAGCAACTCCAAGGCCTCTATCGGATCACTCCAGCACACCAGTTTCATGCCTACCCTGCCGTGTCAGGAGATTTCCTGTATTACGCCGATCTGAAAGACGGCGATATTTTCCGGATCGACATCCCCGCGTTTCTCAAGGACTATGCCAACCTCGATGACGCCAAAACATTGGCTGCCTCATATCAGGATCATGCCCAGCTGGACCTGGCCCTCCTGGTCCTGACGAACATTTCTCACAATCTGTTGGCCCCACAACCTCCTGAATCACGAGCGGAATTTGATTTTTCTCTCGCCGAGGCACACACACAGGAATGGAATTTTCTTGCAGCACGGCAATCATTGGAGCCCTATACACAGCAATCCGGCCGGATGGGGGCGTTGGCCCGTATTTACACGATCGTCCTGCGTATCCAGGAGCAGGCCCAGGGGGTCAGCTCCGCGGCGAGGCACCGATTAGTCACAACAGGTGCTTCTGAACTGCTGACCATCGGGCAAGAGCACCGGGACATGGATGAGGTGTACGGTCAGGCCCTGATTGAGGCTGGACGGCTCTACCTCTTTGCGGAAGATCCTCTCACGGCCTTGGATTATCTGGTCAAAGTCGATGAGGTGCAGAATAAGGAGATTCGAGCCAAAGGCCTTTTCACCAGAGGCGAAGCCTACCGGATTCTGGGAGACGCCCCCAATGTGATTCGCGTATTCGTAGAAGTCATTCACTTATTCGGCGAGCGATCTTCCTGGGGCAAGCGTGCCATCCAAAAGGTCATTGTTCTCTCCCAGCAGGGAGAGACGGCTCAAGATCGCATGACGGCGTTAAACACGTTGATCCCCCAGCACTCTGACCTTCCTGTGTTGATCGCCACTACTCGACTCACCATCGCCGACCTCCATTACGAACAGGGAGAACAACTGTCCGCTCTGGAAACCCTAGATTTCATTGTCTCGGCTCCCGACCTTCCCAACGAGCTCGTCATCCAAGCCTATCGAAAAAAGGCTGCCATTCTTTCGGGATCGGAACGGTACCAGGAAGCGGCGGATACTTATGCCGCCTTAAGTCAATTTACCGGAGAAAATCAGACTGAACTCGAGGGGACCAAGAGCCTCCTCATTTTGCAACTGGTGAAAAAAGCCCTCAAAGACCGAAAGGTGGGGGAGACCCGCATTGCCGCAAAATCCCTCAAACAACTCATCGACCAATATCCCGAATCCGTGGAAGCCCACCGGGCTTATATCGAAACCAAAGCCATGCTCAAGGAAGCCCAGGAGGTCCAGGCCTGGTATACCGACTTGGTCAAAACTCATCCTGATCACGCGGTGTATCAATATGGCCAGGCCTTGGCGTTATCCTATGCCGAGCCGCCGGACCTACCCCTGGTGATCCGCCTGCTCCAACGCGCCATGGAAAAAGATCCCGCCATGGGGTATGTCCATCAAACACTAGGATGGGCATACGAACAAACTGAACGGGCGTCCGGCAAGAAAGGCTATCTTGAGAAAGCCGAGCAGGAATATCGCATCGCCCTGGAGATCAACGATGCCGATCGCTTTCCCGACGTGGAATCGCAACTGCTCTTGAATTTGGGGAACACCTATCTGGCTCTCTCGAAT
>JAOTTP010000032.1 GCA_029864405.1 Nitrospirota bacterium | reverse complement strand
GTACCGCTCTTCCTGGATTAACTGCGAATACCTCTGGTTCATCTTGGCACCTCCTCCTTGAATTGACCGAGCAGTCTACCAGCTGGTCAACGGGTGAAGTGGTGCACTTATTATGTGAACTCAAGATATCCCAATTAAATGGCAAGCGAACTTATAAAGACAATAATCCTTCGTAAGACTTTGTTTACACGACCTGGCACTTGGATCTACCGGACTTTTTGCCTAATGTCTCACCTGCGCAGATTCAAGCTAATGGTCATTTCACCATGACGTATTGAGCGGTAAAGAAGGCGCTTGTTCGATCAAGCGGAACGGTTTTAAACATTCTCGACGTCGGAATACTTCTTCTACCACTTCCACAATATAGTTCACATGGCATTGCGTGAAGACCCTCCTGAGAATCGCCAGCCAAACGAGTTCCCTTGGGCCTGGTTCTTCTTCCCCCGTACACACATTCTGTTTGCCAATCATTGCGGTAAGGTTCCAGACCCCGGCAGTTGACTGCGAAGAAATTTACCGGAGCCAAAGTAGATTTCTAACAGGAAGTATCAATGGGGAGATATCTTAGGGACTGTCTTTAGATGGGGATTTTTGTGTGTTATCGGATGTGGCCTTCTTAATGGCAGAAGCGGTTTTGCCTGCGGCTTCAGAAATATTTTCTCCCACGCGGTTACCAAAACGCCGAGTCCAGTTCATCACGTCAGAGAAGGTCGATTCGGAATCTGCCTTGGCAGATTGATGAACCTCCGATTTTTTCTCATCTGTCGTCGTTGTTGATTCTTTTCCATTCGCTATGCCGGGTAATCCTAACAGCATTAGGAGCCACACAACGCAAATAGAGCTAATACCAGTATGACCCCAGTCCCACACGTTTTTCCTTTGTAGCAATACCATATGGATACCTTCTCATCGGTTGAATCGGTAAGGGTCATAGCCAACTTAATAGGTGTTTTTCCGTCCCTGGTCTGAACTTCAGGCCTGGCAGGAATTTTTTGGAGATATCAGTGTGGGGGTATTCCGTAACGAAAACCCTCCAGTTGTCGGTTGGAATTAGCCTGGAATGGGTTCTTCTTCCTTGGCGTGGAGAAGGGCCATTAACTCTTCACCCATCATGACTTCCGCCTTCAACAAGGTTTCGGCCCCGGTCAACAATACCGGCCGAAGCTTCGTCAGCAGCTCCCGGACGCGAATCCCTTGTTCTTCAATGAGGCGGCGCACTTCCTGATCGACCTGTTGAGCGGTGTGCTCGGAATAGGTTGGGGTGGAATGGCCCTCCATATTTTTCAAGAAGGTCGGCTGAACGGAATCGTCTAGGGCCACCGTTCCCAACATGTCACTCATGCCAAAATCTTTGACCATTCGCTTGGCGATCCTGGTCGCCTTTTGCAAATCATCAGCCGCTCCTGTTGAGGCCTCTCCAAAGACCAGCTCCTCCGCCATGCGCCCCCCTAACAATACGGCAATGCGATTTTCTAATTCGGAACGGGTGAGTAAATACCGGTCTTCGATCGGGAGCTGTAGCGTGTAGCCCAATGCCGCAATGCCGCGCGGAATGATCGAGATTTTTTGGACAGGATCCGACCCCGGCAATGACATCGCCACCAACGCGTGCCCGACCTCATGATGGGCCACTCGTTTGCGTTCTTCCACGCTAAGGACGCGGTTTCTCTTTTCCAGGCCGGCAATCACCCGTTCGACGGCTTCCTCAAAATCCCGGTGTTCCGCCGTCTCCCGGTTTCGTCGAATGGCTAAGAGGGCTGCCTCATTCACCACATTGGCTAAATCTGCACCGACCATCCCTGGGGTCATCGCGGCAATTTTGTCTAAATCGACGTCCGGAGCCAGTTTGATGACTTTGGCATGAATGGCCAAAATTGCCACTCGTCCGGGTCGATCGGGTCGGTCGACCAGCACCTGTCGATCAAAACGGCCTGCACGCAACAACGCCTGATCCAAAATTTCAGGACGATTGGTTGCAGCCAACATAATCACCCCCACTCGAGGATCAAACCCATCCATCTCCACCAATAATTGATTCAGCGTTTGCTCCCGTTCTTCGTGCATCATGGGCCCCGTTCCCCGGGCTTTTCCCAAGGCATCCAACTCATCAATGAAAATGATACAGGGCGCTTTGGCCGTGGCTTGTTCAAACAAATCTCGCACGCGGGCCGCTCCCACACCCACAAACATTTCCACAAATTCCGACCCGCTGATGGAAAAAAATGGCACGCCGGCTTCTCCCGCAATGGCTTTGGCCAGCATGGTTTTTCCGGTGCCCGGTGGCCCGACCAGGAGCACACCCTTGGGGATTCGTCCCCCAATCTTGGTGAATTTTTCCGGGGTCTGCAAAAATTCAACCACTTCCATTAATTCGACTTTGGCTTCATCGACTCCAGCCACATCTTCCATGCGAGTCTTGATATCGCTTTCAATATAGACTTTGGCTTTGGATTTGCCTATTCGCATAAAACCGCCCCCCGCCCCCTGCCCCATCTTCCGCAAAATCCAAAACCAAATCCCGGCAAAGACCAGAATAGGGACGACCCAGGAGGCCACGTCCTTCCAGAGCGTGCTGACGATCACTCCGGCAAATTCCACATGTTTCTCTTCCAGCAGGTTCACTAAATCCGGATCATCCACTCGGACCGACTGAAACCATTTGGGATTGTCCCCTCCTTTTTCAGATTTCAATTTTCCGAGAATGACTTTGTCGGTTATGGAGACCTCGGCGACCTTATCTTCCTGAACCCAGACTTTAAATTGACTGTACGGCACCTCATCCATATGTTGGGCGGCAAAATACATTTCCTGGAGAATAATGAGCCCCCAGAATGCAATAATGAAATACCAAATAGAGACACGATATTTTTTTTCCATATTTGCTATCCTTCGCGCTGCACCTTCGTAATATCTGAACGACATTCCCTGGACATAGTCCTACTGTACCCAAGAATAAGAAATACGTCTATCGAAGTGGGTCAAAATTCTTCGTTTTGGGGTGGATAGACCTTCCCTCACAGGCTGTCTTTATCCTTGCCCAAAGGTGAACAGGGAGTTGAAAAGACTCACGATCTTTTGCCAGTCTACACGACGTAAGGAACATTCGTTGTCCGGTGCGGTCTTCTCTTCTTACGCATGATCACCTCATACGACTCTCAATTTTTCTGGGTTCTTCTGGCTGGATTCCTGGTCGGCGGGACCCTGGCGTGGGTCATGAGTGCCATGCTCTATCGAGGAAAGAAGATCCAAGCCTTACAAGAGACCGCCGCCCAACTCGCTTCGGCCCAAGCCCAAACCGGAGAACTTCGGACCCAATTAGCCACCCTGCAGCAGGAACGTGAACGGGTCCATCAAGAATTCCGTCTGATGGAAGTGGCTAAAGTGTCAGCTGAAACGAACCTGGAAAATACCCAACAGCACTTAGCCGAACAGCGGGCCTTGTTGGAGGACGCGAAATTGACCTTGTCGGATACCTTTCGATCTTTAGCCTCGGAAGCCCTGGCGGGGAACAATAGGGGATTTCTGACCCTGGCTGAGGAAAAGTTTAAGGCGCTCAAGGAAGAAGCGACGGCGACCTTCGATCAACGCCACACCTCCATTGAATCCTTGTTGCACCCGCTCACCGAATCCCTGCGTACCTATCAAAAAGAATCTCAAGCCTTAGAAGACAAGCGGCTTCGTGAACTCAGTGTCGTGGGAGAACAGTTGCGCCAATTGGCTTCAGCCCAATCCATCCTCCAAACGGAAACATCAAAATTGGTCAATGCCTTACGCTCTCCGCAGGTTCGAGGACGCTGGGGGGAAATCGCGCTTCGGAGAACCGCTGAGTTGGCAGGCATGTCGGCCAACTGCGATTTCTTTGAACAGGAAAGCGTCTCCACCGAAACAGGACGATTGCGTCCCGATATGATCGTCAAACTCCCGGCAGGAAGAGACGTAGTCGTCGATTCCAAAGTGCCGCTCAGCGCGTTTTTAGATAGCCTGGAGGCGCACACGGATGAAGATCGGGAAGCCGCTCTCAGTCGGCATCTGGGCCAGGTGAAACGCCATATCAGTCAATTAGCCTCAAAAGAATATTGGGATCAATTTCCAGCCGCTCCGGAATTTGTGGTCTTATTTATCCCCAATGATTCGTTCTTAGCTGCGGCCGCGGAGCGTGATCCCTCGCTCGTCGAGTCGGCATTAACAAAAAAAGTCGTTATCGCCACACCCACCACCTTTATCGCGTTGCTGCGAGCCATTGCCTATGGATGGCGCCAGGAACAAGTGGCCGAAGGGGCCCAACGCATTAGCATCCTCGGACAAGAACTTGCCGATCGCCTGAGCACCCTGGCAGAGCATTTTGGTAAAATTGGACAGGCGTTGGGTCGGACCGTCGAATCCTATAATGCGACGGTCACCTCATTGGAGAATCGGATTTGGCCCACGGCCAGAAAATTCAAATCGCTCGGAATCAGCCCAAAAAAAGACATCATGGACGTGAAATCCGTCGAACACATGCCAAAAACGCCTGGAATTATGGACCCATCGCTGGAAGACCTGCCTCCCTCGGCTTAACGTTGACGAGCCAATCTCTCTGATTGCCTGTTTTGAGAGGGCTTTCCCCTTCGAAAGGCTGTTTATGCATTCCATCCCCTCCTTCCCCTATTCATTTCTGATTGGGCCTGGATCTTGACCATTATTTGAAAATTTTCGCTATTCTTCATCACACCTAAATTGCTAGTATATCTTTATTAGGTAAGAGAAACTAAATGAGATTTATGGGGAAGGAGAGGTACACACCGTGAGAGGAAGAACCGCCATCACCAGTGCATCAACAACAGAGGGACAAAGAGACGTGGGACGAGCGAAGAGAGGGTTGCTAGTCATTCTGAGGTTTGGTGCGTGTCTTTTGATGATCCTGACTTGGGTGGCTTCTTCAACCTCATCCTGGGCCGCCGAAGGTGAAGGCTCAGAACATATCTCCAAGTTTTTAGAAATTCCACTGGAAGTTGGAAGCATCCCTGATAAACTCAGATTCCCCCTCCATGAGCAGAATAACATTCAATATTTCAGCGCCGGCTTAGGGAAGGAAGAACGTAGCCTGTCGTATCCGCCCTATCCCCTGAAGTTGATTTTTGTGAAAGGCGAACGCGCTTTCTTAGCTAGCGTGGCCATTGATGTGTTACAATCTGACGGGACGGCACTTATTTCCATCCCAGGTGAAGCGGTACAAGGTCCCTGGTTGTTCCTCAACCTTCCTGCCGGAAAATATGTGGTCAAAGCAACCGATTCGGGTGGGACGACTATTGAAAAAAGCATCAACCTAGCAGGGAAGAAGACAACCACTGTTCATTTCCGCTGGCGTTAGACGCGCTTTTCGTTTCCGGGAAGTTTTATGATTTTTTCGTATTTTCCCCCAAAAGCTTCGATTTCTTAGCAAGTAGGGCTCCCTTCTTGTTTTTCTCAGCCTTTTTCTGCCTATTTATTATTAGTGTTATTACTTAGTTTGAAACACGTTAATTAAGTGTCCAATTGGGCTTTATATACCAAATTTTCCTTATTTTTACACATTTCTGAGAATTGTTGATCATTCTAGATTTTCAATTATGAGGAATTTTTAATATTGCGTTAATCTTGACTTAAGATCAAAGAGCTATATCTAGAAGGAAAGCTAAGCAAAATATCTATCGCGACACGACTGGGAAAAGGAGATACATATGGGACATTTCGGAATACAAAAAAAGACCCCGACACTTGGGAAAAGTCCCATCAAACATGAAACCGTTCAATCACTCCCCACTTCCACACAAAAAGTTGTCGATCCACGACATTCAGATACGTGTACCCGTTGTGGAGGATTTATGGTTTCCCACTGGTGTATGAATGTGAACTATGATGCTGGTGGAATGGAAATCTTGACCAAACGATGCTTGCAATGCGGTGAAGTCATTGATCCCGTCATTCTGGAAAATCGCCTCAATCCTCAACGAGAGGCGATGAAGAAAAAAACTCGTCCGCTCCTCTCTAGGCCTTTGGCTTCTTCGAATAAAGGCAAGAGATCAGGGATGGGTTGTGCTCCTTTGGCTTAACCTTGAGACATCTCATACTTAGGGTGCTTTGGACCACCCACGAGGAAGAGCCGGAATTTGCCTCCTGAGGATTCTAAGACTGCCGAATGTTCTAGTCTATCCTCCCCAGGATAATTCCAGGCCGCAAGTCACCCCCTCTTCCTTGTGGGTCCCAACTCACAGGAATACGACGGACAACAATTAGGTTCTTCCCTCTCTCCGTCCATCTCCAATTTCCCTTAAATAACAATTCAATTTCTGACAAAGGAGTGAACGATGATCCCTTTTCCCGCCCTCATATGTGTACTCCTCGTCCTCCTTCCGCACGTTGTCTTCGCCCAATTTGGTGACTTTATGAAAGAGATCGATAAATTGTCTCTGCCTGGCTCACAAGCTCTCGGAGATGACAAAATTGTCTCTGGGCTTAAAGAGGCTCTCAGCGTCGGAACAGAAAACACCGTGAATCTCACAGGCAACACAGACGGCTTTTTAAAAAATGAAGCCATTAAAATTTTACTACCGGAAAAACTTCATTCCATGGACAAAGCCCTTCGACTCGCCGGATTCGGACCTCAGCTGGATGAGTTGGTGGTCAGTATGAACCGAGCCGCCGAGCAGGCCGCTCCCCTGGCCAAACCCATATTTAAAGATGCGGTCACGAATATGAGTTTTGACGATGCCAAGAAAATTTTAAATGGAGGAGATACCGCAGCCACGGATTATTTCAACGGCAAAACCCGTGACCAACTCGCCACGGCGTTCAAACCGGAAGTGGAGAAGACGATGAACCAGGTCGGGGTCACCGCGCAATACAAGGAATTGGTGGGACAATATACGACGCTACCCTTCGTCAAAGTACCGACCTTTGATTTGGACGGCTATGTGGTCGGAAAAAGCTTGGACGGGCTATTTCACACGCTGGCGCAGGAGGAGCAAAAAATCCGAACCAACCCTGCAGCGCGCGTCACAGATTTACTCAAAGAAGTCTTTGGAAAATAATTTGCTTGTCCATCATGTTCTCACATCATTATGCCCTGAGAGAAAATGAACCAACGGATTATTGGGTTCCATCAAGATGACGTGAACGATTGGGTGGCAGATCTGGCCTGCGGACATGGGCAGCATGTTCGACATCAGCCTCCGCTCAGTTTTCGCCCATGGGCTCTTACGCCAGAGGGACGTCGAGCACATCTCAATACAATCCTCAATTGCAAAAAATGTGACGAGAAGCCACTCCTCCCCCCACAAAGAACAACCTAAGACACCGTCTTTTCCCTTTCTCAGTAAAACCCTTCTCCCTGCAAAACAACACATTCATGGCAACCCGCGCCATGTTAAGGATTATGCCACATCGCCCCATCCGTACTCTGATCACTTCCTTGGTGAGTAATCTTCACGATATCCCCATTTTTCACTTGGGCTTCCAATGTGGAGATTTTTTGATTAATCGTCAACATGAGTTCATTGGATTGGAGAAAAGGCATCAGCTCTTGAAAGTGATCGGGATAATCCTCCAGCAATTGGCGCAGAGTCGTGGCCTTCTCCAGTGTAATCTCGACTTCGGGATCCTCAACGACATCACGAAGTGCAAGTCCAAATATCAAAATTTTTACCATTTGGTGTTCCTTATGAAAAAAAGTAATCGGTCCCGATTCAACCTATTAACAACGATATCCCGCCAGGGCATACACCTGAAATTCACAATCTCATCCCCATTATTTCTTCTGGGGATGCTCCCGCATGATCTGCGCAATATGTTTGACCTCTGCTATCCCACGAAGACCATTTTTTAACTGAATCATGCACGCCGGGCAACTCGTGGCTACCACCTGCGCCCCACTATGTTGAATAGCGCGCTTCTTGCGTTGAAAGATTTCTTGAGAGGTTTCATAATTTTTGATCATATACGTACCCGCTCCGCCCGCGCATCGATCGGCATCCTGCATTTCAACAAATTCAAGGTCAGCGACAGACGCTAGCAAGTCTCGCGGGGCCTGGAACACGCCAGCCGCGCGAAGATGGCACGAAGAATGGTAGGTCACTTTTGCTAACTTCTCAGTCGGTGATCCCGGAGTTGGGCGCGTGTTGCTTGAGGCAACACCCTGGGCTACAAGAAATTCAGAGATATGTTTCACTCGTTTGCGTAAATCGAGGGCCGCAGCTTCCTCCGGCTCCCCGTGAAACAGCGTGGCATAATCTTTCAAACTTAACGTACACGAGGCACAACTGGTGATCACCGTGGAATACGGGGCCAGATGAGCCAGATTTTCTCGTGCGCCTTCTTTCACCAGTTCACGCAACCCGTACGTTTCAATCGGCGTCCCAGAGCATCGTTGTGGAGGGAGAGCGACCTTCACTCCATGATCAGCTAAGAGCCCGATCACCGCATCCCCCACTCCATCCTCAAAATAGTTGGCCGCACACCCATGGAAATAGGCAATTGATGCCTGTCGAAGATGATCGGGATGACAAAGATCAGGATACCGATCACGCAAATGCCGTTTAGCAAAAGTCGGCAGGACCATGTCTCGAGGAATCTTTGCCGTGGCAGCCAACCCTCGCAACAATGGGCGAGTCACCTTTTCCAACAAACCTCGAATAACCGGACGATCCCAAAAAGACTGAGTCCACGCCATGAGCTTCAGCAACGGATGAAAGAGCCCTTGATGGGCATGGAGGGAAAAGATCCATCCGGCGAGCCGATTGGGATGTTCGGCCCGTCGCTGAAGAATCAGTTCGGACACATCGACCCCAGCCGGACAAATGGTGCGGCAGGACTTGCAATTCAAACAGGCTTCGACCACCCGTTCGGATTGGAGATACGAGTAATCCGAAGCCGTCACAATCTCAAACCAACCGCGCGCGCTCATATCTTCAGACTGAAACACATCATACACCGGACACACGGAATTACATTTGGCACAGGTCGCACAGGACTTCCCCATTCGTTCATAATCAATATGTTCCGTAAAGGATGTTTCGCTGATTTTCACACCAGGATTCATCATCCCCTGCGGATCGAACGCCTGTTTCACTCGAAGAAAGATCTCATACACCTCTTCGCCATACATCAAGCGAACGGTCTCGGCGCGAATACGCCCGTCTCCATGCTCTCCACAAATTGATCCGTCAAACCGGTCTAAGACCGTGTGGTGAATCTCTCGATGGGCCTCGACCATGGCATCAACATCATGTTGATTGTGCAAATCGAGCAGCGGCACAATATGCGCATTGCCATTTCCCACATGTCCAAAGATGGCGACCGGCACCGATCGTCGTCCAAAATACTCTTCCAAATACCGGATCAACTCTCCGGTGCGTGAGGCCGGCACCACCACATCATCGACAAAATTGATGGGTTTTTTTTGAGGATCAAATCGATAGAGCATCGGAAACAACGCCTTGCGAGCCTTCCACAATTCCCCTTGCTGGGCTGGATCAGACGCCAGTCTCACTTCACCCGTTAGAGGAAACCTTCGGCACATCCCCAGCAACCGTTCACGACGATCTGCGCCTTCTCCTTCATCAAATTCAATGAGCAATGTGGCCGCCGCATCTAATGGAATGCCATAGCGATCTCGCCCGATCAAATCTAATGAATTTCCATCCATCACTTCCAAGGCATTGGGGTCCAACTCCAATAAGTGGGGGACCGATTCGCCCATACCCTCCAGGTGTCGGAAATGGATGAGCCCCGTCACCGTGGCATCAGGTCGTTTGACCAACCTGACCGTTGCTTCACTGATAATGCCAAGCGTCCCCTCGCTCCCGATAAATAATTTCGGAACATCAAAGACACCTCGGTCCAGTCCATCGACCAGATCAAAGACGTTATAGCCGGAACTGTTCTTACTCACCTTCGGACGCTTGGTGCGAATTAAGGCCTGGTCCTCTTGGAGCATCGCCCACACAGCCCTCAAGGGTGCATACTGTTTCAATAACGAGGTATGAACCGGTCCTCCAATCACAACGGACTGAGCGTCAAGCCAACCCTCAGTAAGCAGCCGAACCCGGAGAGTATGAACGTTGTCCTTGACCGATCCATAGCGAAGGGTATGGGGACCAGCCGAATTGTTGCCGAACATGCCTCCCAATTTACACATATCCCCACTTGAAGGATCGGGGCCATACATCAACCCCAGAGGGGCCAGCTGTTTATTGAATTCGGATAACACCAGGCCGGGTTGTACCCGCGCCCACTGCTCTTCCCGATTCACTTCAAGTAATCGATTCATCCGGGAAATATCCACGATAATGCCAGATCCGATGGCTGAGCCGGTCAGGTTCGTTCCGGCGGCCCTGGGAGTAAGAGGCACTCCGACCTTGACGGCATACGCCATCACGGCATCAATGTCCTCTTCTGTTTCAGGAAGCACAACAACTTGTGGAGGAATTTTGTAGATGCTGGCATCGACGGAATAGGCTTTCAGCGTGGCCCAATCCCACCGAACTTTATCCTGCCCCAATGTTTTGGCTAAATCAGCGCCCAGGGAAGATTTCTTTTCAGGTAGCAACAAGGTCATAGGAACTCGTCCCACTTCACAAGCAGATGAAACACCTATTGTAGGAGAGAAGACCGGAAGGCGACAAGAAAGGCCAGCAGGATGCGTGGCCTCAACTCAAATCATGCGGAAAGATCGGAGACGCGAGCTTCTCCCTCGTCTCCCTCAGATTCAAAGGGAAGCTCCATTGGGAATTGTTCCGGGCTACCTAAATCTTTCAATTCTTTCAAGGGAGGCAGATCTCGAAGGTCACGCAGGCCAAAACGTTGAAGAAACTGCTTGCCGGTTCCGTACAAAATCGGTCGACCAGGGATGTCCTGCCGTCCGACGATTCGAATCAACTTCTGATCCAGGAGGGTACGCAACACACCAGAGGTTTCCACGCCTCGAATTTTCTCAATATCCGCACGGGTAATGGGCTGCTTATAACTCACAATTGCCAGTGCCTCCAGTGCCGATCGGGAAACCTTGGCAGACGGTTTGGCCTTGCTGGTCAATCGCTTGATATACAGACTCTGCTCAGGCCGTGTCACCATGACATACCCACCAGCCACTTCCAGAATCTGCAAGCCGCGCCCAGACGCCTCATACTCTGCTTGGAGATGCTGCATCGCTGATTTCACAGACGGTTTAGGCACGCCTTCGAGAACCGAAGCCAGCTTCTCAAGACTCAGGGGATCCTGCGAAACAAAGAGCAGGGCCTCAAACGCCCCTTTCAGTTCATCAAGATCCAACCCCGGCTCCTGCTCTACGATCTCGGTGGCCGTCACCTCTGCTGCATCATGACCATTTTCGGAGACCTCGACGAGAGCAGAATCCTCCTCCACCTCGGTGTCGAGTACATCTGAAGCCAGGCGCCCATTGGTGAGTGATTCGATCATCATAGAGTCCTCCTCTGTGGACTGAACCAGTCCATCCCACATTGCCACATGCAAGATTCTTCCAGACAATTTCTCAGCCCCACAACGCGTCCTCCAACCATCAAGACCAGGCTCATACGCGTCACAACTGCTCCGCTTGAAGACTTCCGGTAGAATCAGGCCCTCCAGCTGGAACAAACCGCCTGGTCACCTGGATGGGACCAAACCATTCTCCCTGAAATAATCGAACCAGATTCATCCTGACTAGTTCCAGTAAGGCCAAAAATGTGACAATGACCAATGGCCGTGACCAATGCTGTTCAAATAACCCTTCAAAAGGAACCGTCGACTCCCCTTCCAACCGCTCCAATATGACTTGGATACGGTCCTGAACCGTCCAGGATTCCCTGGACAATTCGATAATTTGATCGGTTGGAGCTCGATCCAGGACGTCCTGAAATGCACTCAGAAGATCAAATAATTGGAGATCCTCAGTCGCAATATCCTCCTCCACCGACTCTGCGAGAAAAGGGAGAGGATCCCGACTAAACGACTCCCGCCAAAGACGTTCGCGGACAACCAAGGTCCCGGCCGCTTCCTTAAAGCGCTCATATTCGACCAATTGCCGGACCAATTCCGTGCGAGGATCCAGACCGTCCTCATCCTCCGTCTCAGCTTTTTCCTCTTTAGGAAGGAGCATCCGGGATTTGATATAGAGAAGCGTGGCGGCCATGACCAGAAATTCTCCAGCCAGCGACAGGTTCAACGTCTTCATCATGGACAAATACTCCAGATATTGCTGAGCAATCAGCGCAATCGGAATATCATAGATGTTGATCTGATGTTTCCGAATCAGGTGGAGAAGAAGGTCCATGGGGCCGGTAAAGGCCTCAAGCTTGACCTGATAGGCATCGTCATCTTCAAGGTCGGAAATAATCAGGGAAGGGACGGAATCCAATCAAGAGCCTTTCGGCTGGGGTCCACAGTGCAGATATTTGCATTGGTATACCATCTTTTGTGGGAAGCCGCAATATCTTAACAAAATATAGTGGTTGAGACCATTTACGCGGTCTTTTTCCCCTTCAAGACCCAGAGGTAAAATAGCACCAAAATGACCAATCCCGCAAAGATCCCTAACTGGGCTTGTTGGCTCCGCCAACCCTGAGCCGAAACCGCGTCAAGGGGTAAATTGCTCCCGGTCAATTCCGGTGGGATGTGGAACATCACTCCTGAAAAATCCTGGCCCCCGTCAAACCTGGCGTTCGTAAAATCGACGACATTGTGAAATTGAGTGTGCTGAAAGGAGACCTGCTGTTTGAATTCCGTGAACCGAAAATAGATTTCATGATCAACCGTGATGGCGGAAAAGTCAGCCGGGCCAACAAAGACCGACCCGGAAAATCCCGTTCCACTGGCAAAATGAGATCGGGAAAAATCCGACGCCTGCCGAAACTCGACTTCCAAAAATTCTGCCACCCCGGTGAAATGTGCGTCGGCAAATGTGACCCGATCGCGGAAGCCGGCCTTATGAAACCGGGAATGGGTTCCAAAGGTCACGTGAGAAAAATCAACCGCCTGGTCAAATTGAGATCCAATAAAAAACGCCTCAAAGTCCACGCGCACCTTTGAAAAGTCCAAAGGGCCCACAAACACTGCTTGGGAAAGGTCAATCGACTGCTGAAAGACCGTTCCAGTGAAATCCACCGCCCCCAGCATCAGGATGGCACCTTCGACCAGATTGGTGGCAAGCACTTTTTCAAATCGAGAATATCGAATGGAGAGAGACCCTGGAATAACGCGAACGGCTGCAAGGCGCCGTTGTTGAAGGCGTTCCTGCACAGCGGGGGGAATGTCAGCATTTTCTAATAGGTCGTGAAGAGGCAGGAGATCCAGCATCACCTCATCAACCACCAGCACGCCTTCAAGGTCAATACTCCTGCCCTGTTCCAGGGCCACAAGGATATCGGCTCCCCTCACAGCCATGGTCTCTTCTTCCGCAGGCAAACAGGGTCCCTCAACATGAACCCAGAAGACGTTCTCGCTGCCCGGAGGTGTCGGTAGGAGACGACAAGCCTCCACACTCAGAGGAAACAGGCCAAGCAAGCCAAGCAAAAGACCCAGCAGCACACCCTGGTGACCCAGCAATCCCATCAATCGCCGCATCACATGAGCGTGAGATGGCTGCAGGCCAACCGACAGCCATCGGTCATTCACCACACCACACGCTAAGCGGAAGGGGTGCTGTCAGCAGGTTGAGGGGGCTGAGGTTCAGCTGCCTTAGGAGCAGCGGCTTCCGCAGGTTTGGGAACCGTCACTTCTACGGGCTTCGAAACAGCAGGCTTAGCATCCTTGAGCACTAAATAAAAATCCCGCTGTTCGAATTCTGTGTTGGCTAACACCTGATCCACTTCCTGAACGGTCTTGGGTGGAGGCACTACCACCTTCTCCCCTTCCCGCCAATTGGCTGGCGTCGCACAGGCGAAGCGGTCTGTCGTTTGCAAGGCAGTGACTAACCGAAGAATTTCATCCACATTACGTCCGGCATTGAGGGGGTAATACAGCAATGCCCGAATCACTCGCTTGGGATCAATAATAAACACCGCACGCACGGTGGCGGTGGAACTTGCATTCGCATGAATCATTCCATACAGTTTGGCGACACGCATATCAACATCGGCAATCATGGGAAACGGAATAGTGGCACCCATTTTATCGTGAATATTGCGCAACCAGGCTAAGTGGGCATGAATGCTATCCACACTCAACCCAATGAGTTTTACCCCTCGCTGACGAAATTGGTCATTGAGCTGGGCAAAGGCCATCAATTCCGTCGTACACACCGGAGTAAAATCGGCCGGGTGAGAAAACAGCACCACCCATCGCTGTTCCTGCCAGACGCTAAAATTAAAATCTGTCTGTTGCGTCGTCACCGCGGAAAAGTCCGGCGCAGGATCCCCGATGCGAGGCAAACCTCGTTCTTCCGACATGAAACCTCCTTCAGTTGGCAAAACTAAAACACTTCGACTTCGCCCCAGGCGAAGGGAGAAATGCCGGCTTGTCTATGAAACCGGCAACACGAGCAACACCATCGAGATGGCCGAGAAAAAACAGTAAGCACCGCATGTGCCCATGACAGGCCAGGATCCCTACCAGGAACGGGGAATTTCCTCTTCATCCTCCTCGTGATTGGATTCGGTATCCCGAAAAAACTTATCCGTGCTTAATTCCTCTGATAAGTCTTCCGTCAGATCCAACTCCTCCTCGGCTTCATCGGCTGAATCCTCGGAGAACTCATCATCATCAAAATCATCGGCGAGATCATCCACATCCAGGGGGTCGGTAACATCATCGAGTCCAGTCGTCAAGGAATCCAGGGTGATCTCGGCATCGGCTTCCACTTCAATATCCAATTCGGCATCAATGTCATCCGGCAAAGACGCGTCCTCATTATCCTGATCAGCTATTTTGCTAGGAATCTCTCCCTTATCGACACCAACAGGGGAGGCGCTCTTTCTCTTTTTGTCGTCAAGGCCTTTCGCGGCAGCCGCATCTTTTTTAGGCCTTCCGGGGCCCTTCTTAGCCCGAGATGGCGCTGGCTTCACCGCTGAAGCCTTCGTGGCTTTTCTATCGGGTGAAGACTTAACCTTCGTCACCGCTTTCGTGGTGGGAGCAGACTTGGTACGGTTCGCTGCCGTAGTGGATTTCGCAACATTGTCAGATGTAGTCAACTTCTTCGCTTTCTCTTTCACCACCATTTTCGGCGTCGCTTTGGATCGTGGTTGAGCTTGAGCCACGGCCTTGGATTTCCCCTTCACTCGAGCCTTCGCATTCCCTTTGGCCCCAGCCTTGGTGGTTCCCTTGGGCCGAGCCTTGGAGCCGACCTTCGTATTCTTGGACTTCGCTTTGGTAGACGGTGATCGTTGGGGCTTCACAGGCTTCTTCGGTGTAGCTTTCGTCTTCGGTTTGGCTTTCGATTGAGTCGTCCGCTTTTTCGTAGACTTGGGTTGGGGCTTGGCCTTGGACTTGGGCTTAGCCTTGGCAGCCATGTGTCACCCTCCTGATTGTGTGATCGACAAATAATCCATCTGAGATGGATCGCCTCCTGAGTTGACCCCATCTAACATGGAGAGGGCCTCTCAATCAACACAAGATTTTCCAGAAGGAAACTCTTCTCCTTTACAAGAAACTTCCGGTCATTCAGTATCCCTGCTAGAATCGGGTCTCCATGGAAATCATTACCACACATCTCGAGGCGGATTTCGATGGCCTCGCATCAATGGTGGCCGCCCAAAAGCTCTACCCGGAGGCACACCTCGTCCTCCCGGCGGGAGCCCAATCCCGGGAGCGAGCCTTTCTCGCCGAACATCCCCTTCCCTTGACGGCAATCTCGAGTCTGAATATTCCGGATATCACCCGCCTGATCTTAGTCGATGCCCAACACCAGGACAGGTTAGGTCCGCTCAAAAAAGTCCTTGAAAATCAGCACCTTTCAGTTCATATTTATGATCATCACCCCATGGAAGAGACCAATCCCCTTCTCCCACGGGCAGAGTACTGCAAACTGGATTCGGTGGGGGCCACGATCACCATCCTCTGCGAAGAACTCCAAGCGAGATCGCTCAAGTGGACACCAGAAGAAGCGACACTCTTCGCCCTAGCCCTGTATGAGGAGACCGGCCAATTCGTCTACTGCAATACCACGCCCCGTGACTTTCAAATCGGTGCGGCCCTCGTCCAATCAGGAGCTGACCTAAACCAGGTCACGAAGTACATCGCGCGGCACTGGACGCCCCCGCAGCTGGAATTATTCCATGCACTGTTGCAATCGGCACAAACGCTGAACCTCGGACACCGCCGCATTCTTCTCACCACCCTCACCTGGCCGGACTATGTGCAAGACATGGCGCCGGTGGTTCAACAACTCGCGCAATTACATGGAGCCGACGCCATCATCGCTGCTGTCGCCATGGAGGGCAAAGTGCAGGTCATCGGGCGAAGCCGCCATCCCGACATGGATATGAATCAGATCACTCAGGCATTTGGCGGGGGTGGACATACCATGGCCGCCGCCGCCAGCATTAAAGAACTCACCATCGTCGAGGTGGAACAGAAGATCCACGCGCTTTTACAGGAACAAGCCAAAACCTGGCTCCCCATCAAACGACTCATGACGACACCAGTCAGAACAGTAGAACTCAACACCACGATCACACAGACCGAACGCCTCATGACGCAATACGAAGTCAACGCCCTCCCGGTTGTAAATGCCACCGGCGACTTCATGGGGTTAGCCACCAGGGAAGCGGTGCAAAAAGCCCTATATCACAAACTGGCCACCCACCCCATCGATCACATCATGTCGAGAGACATCTTCCTGGCCACCCCCTCCACGCCGTTTGAAGAGGTCCAACAGCATATGGTCGAGCGGAATCAGCGGATCGTCCCGGTGCTGGATCACAACCAGGTCGTCGGAATTTTCAGCCGGACCGATTTGCTCCGAACCATGCACCAAGGGCTCCCGCCTCAGGTAGGCGAAGTCGAACCACCAGCGGAGGCAGTCTCACTTGCAGTGACGATCCCCTCGACAACCTTGCGGACCTCAAATCTCCAAAAACAATTGGCAACCCGTTTACCTCCGCCCCTCCTGGCCTTGCTCGAAACCATTGGGAAGCTCGCCGACACACAAGAGATCGCCGCCTTCCTCGTCGGCGGATTCGTCCGGGATCTCCTCATGAACATTCCCAACTTCGATCTGGACGTGGTGATCGAAGGAGACGGCATTCGCTTCGGGAAAACCTTAGCGCAAGAGCTGAAGGCGGAATGGACCATTCATGAGCGATTTGGAACCGTCTCAATCGCACTCCCCAAGACGCTCAACATTCCACAGATGCATCACCTGGACATCGCCACGGCCAGAACTGAATATTACGAATATCCCACCGCCCTGCCGACCGTGGAGCGCAGTTCCATTAAAAAAGACCTGTACCGGCGGGACTTCACCATCAACGCCCTGGCCATTCGCTTAAACAGAACGCCCGGTGAACTCCTGGACTTTTTCGGAGGAAGGCGTGACCTCAAAGACAAAATCGTGCGCGTTCTCCACAGCCTCAGTTTTGTAGAAGATCCCACGCGCGTCTTTCGGGCCATTCGCTTCGAACAACGGTTCGGCTTCCAGATCAGTAAAGAAACACAGCATTTCATTCAACAGGCCGAAACCATGGAACTGTTTCACCGGCTCTCCGGTACACGGCTGGGAAATGAGCTCATCCATATTTTAGAAGAACCCGAGCCGGCCAAAGGCATCCAGCGATTGAGTCAGTTCAAACTCTTCCCGTTCATTCATCCCAAGCTGCAATGGAAGGAACCGGGCCCGACGCTGTTTGCATCCGGTGAAAAAATTTTGGCATGGCATGAGGTGGAAAGCGCCAAACCAGGAACCGAGCGATGGCTGCTCTATGCCCTGGCCTGGTTCGAATCGTTAGGCAAAGCCGAACTGGTCAAAACCTGGAAACGGCTAGGATTCCCGCAACGAACCGCAGCGACCGCCGGAGAGTTTTTAGAGGCCCAGTCCACCCTGATGCGAACCCTCAACAAAAAGCACCTGGCTCCCTCAGAAATCTATGACCTCCTGACGCCATGGCCGAAAGAACTCGTGCTGTTCCTCATGACCAAAGCGCAAAGCAAGCCGACAACCCATGTGGCGATGGAACGTATTCGGGACTATCTCACCAGGTTCCAACATGAGAACATCACCTTAACCGGTCACGACCTGGAAGAAATGGGCCTTCCCAAAGGTCCAGCCTATCGCCGGGTGCTCGATCGCGTCTTCAAGGCGAAACTGGATGGTCTCGTCGCTACACCAGAAGATGAATATCGCCTCGCCAAAACGTTCATCACACAAGAAACCGCGTCAGGCAGGAGTCAGGGCTGACCATTGCGTATCGGTGCAAGGTCCGCACGGCAGTGAGCGATGCGCGATCGCCCCATGGGATCCAGCCTTGAATTCTTGGAGCCAAGAACAAGAGTAGGCAGCGCTTCACGACCCAAAGAACCGCGCGAGAATTTTCAACGCTTGTCAATCTTTCCTTCATCCGTCTAAGCTAGCTCTTCCTTCGCTCCACTATGCCGCCACACAACTCCACCACACCGTCTCGAGTCCGCTGGCGGATTCTTTTTCTGCTCCTCCTCATCAGCATCATCACCTACATCGACCGGGTGAATATTTCCGTCGCCGCCCGCCAGATGATGCCCGCACTCGGACTCACCGATTTGCAAATGGGCCAAATCTTTTCCGCCTTTGTCTTTGGCTACGCCCTCTTTCAAATTCCCGGCGGATGGCTGGGGGACCGATGGGGACCACGCCGCGTGTTGACATTCGCGGTTATCTGGTGGTCGATCTTTACTGCCCTCACGGCTGTCGCGCCCACACTTCCACTAGCAAACCTGATCGGCATCATGGGCTCACTCATGGTCGTGCGGTTCCTCATCGGCATCGGCGAAGCCGCCGCGCTACCAAATTTCAATCGAGCCGTCGCCAACTGGCATCCCCCAAATGAACGGGGCTTAGGCATTGGCATCACCATCGGGGGAATCGGCGTGGGCTCGGCCCTCACGCCACCCATCACCGCCTGGATCATGGTCAATTATGGCTGGCAAACCGCCTTCTATGTCGCAGGCGGATTGGGGATTGGCATCGCGCTCTTGTGGTACTGGTACGCGACCGATCATCCCCGGCAACATGCACAGGTCAACAACGCCGAAGCCACACTCATCGAGGGAACGGAATCGCTCACCAACCTTCCCACTGCGCTAGAAGGACGATCCGGCAAAGCCTGGGGAATGGTCCATGATGTCTTCACCGATTTTGAAACACGTGAAGGCCTGACTCCGGCTTCACAGGCAAGAAGCAACGGCAATGGCAACGGAACCGGAGAAAAGAAAGACCGCCACCCCTCCTCCACGCCAATACGCCCAGGAAAGAACAGCGAACCAGCATCCACTCCCAGGCCAAAGACCGATACCGTTCCCTGGAAAGCCATTCTCACCACACCCACGGTCTGGTGGCTCACCATCAGCTACACCTGTCTCGGCTACGTGGCCTATGTGTATATGTCCTGGTTCTATCTCTACCTCGTCAACGTGAGGGGTTTTGCCATCCTTCAAGGCGCCTTCTTTGCCTCAGCGCCGTTCATCGCCATGGCGTTCTTTTGCCCATTAGGAGGATGGGTCACGGATCGGCTCACAGAAAAATACGGAGTCAATCGTGGACGCGCGAGTGTGGGTGGAGCAGGAATGATCCTGGCCGCGCTCTCCATCATCATCGGCGCCAATATCGAAGCGCCCTATGTCGCGATCGGCTTCCTCTCGCTCGGCGCGGGGTGGCTTTACTTCACCGTCGGCCCGTTCTGGTCATCCACCACGGACTTATCCAAACCCTATGCAGGCACACTCTCAGGCCTCATGAACACCGGCGCCAACCTGGGCGGGACCCTCTCGCCAACATTGACGCCGTGGCTGGCGGACACATTCGGCTGGTCAGTCTCCCTCGGCATCGCCGCCGGCATCGCCTTACTCGGTGGACTCTGTTGGATCTTCATCCAACCAGGACATGGCCTCAACATTGCCAAGCCAATAGATGGAGCGTGAACGAGTCTGAACGGTTCTATTTCCCTTGGATCATGGTAAGCTGAGCCACTGAACTTGCACACAAAAAACAGGCAGTCACAAAATCGTGATGGGGCGGCGCACCTTTCAGGAAAAGACTGTTAATCTTAAAGAGAAAGGAGGTACACCATGGGAGACAAAGGCGGGAAAAAAGACAAAGACAAAGCTCAAAAACAGAAAGTCGATCAACAGAAGAAAAAAGATAAGAAGAAATAGGCGAGACGCTTTCTTTGATGAAAGTGGTGGGCTTCGCCTAAGCGAAGCCCACAATTCCTAGGGCACTTCAGCTCCCGTTAGGGCATCATCAGGTAAATTTTGAGAAGCTCGCCTTGGCAAGAAATTCCAGGTCCTGTTATACGGCCAGGAAAATAAAAACCCACACTCCAAACCAACCAATCTAATTAGAGCTCTCCTGGAAAATCCAATGACCGATAAGAGCCTACATGGCAAAGAGATAACCGAAACACAAATCATCCCTGATCTGCTGACCGGAACAGATATCGGCACATGGCAGGCAGAGTACCTTCTCCGCGAAGTAGAATTTGACCGAATAAAGTATGGCAAACCCATTACTTTTATCTGGGCTAATAGTGTCGCACTTACGACGGTTGGTTTTGGACTTAATCTTGTGGCTAAAGGATACTCTACCGTTGCAAGTATCAGTACAGGGGAATGGGTAGCATTGAGTTTAGGTATAATTTCCTCAATCGCTCTATACATCATCGGCCTCTTGCTTCCTAATAAGCGCAAAAAAGTGATGCAAAAAATCGAAAACCATTTCGAGAAGGCTCCAACTATAAGACAAGCATTTAAGGATCAAAACTAATGATTACGCGCAATAGCACCCCAAAAAACTACATTCCTTTTAATACATTAATAATATGCAGTAATACTCTTTCTGGGGGTGGGAACTTAGTGGCTGTAGGTGATGTATTGCCACTATTAATTGGCAAAGGAGAAATACCAAAAATCTGGCTTCAAGCGCTCGCGGACTCGAAGAAAAATCAATTTATCACCATTGTGGAAGAATCTATCTCCAAACACCCTGCCGTAAAGGTTTATGAAGAGTCAGGCTCTCTAAATGTATTGATTTCTGAAGAAATAGTTTTGTCTGTAAAAATCCTAAACCAAGATACTGCAGTCGTAGAAAAATTAGATTTCCGTCCCATAGGTCTAAACATGCATGGCGACTTGTCCTCATTAACCGCAGGCGGTGGGACTTTTTCCGGAAATTCTATGTCTGGAGGAGGAACGCTTATCGGGTTAGGATTGTAATCGTCTAGCAGAGGATTCAAGTTTGCTCATACATTCGGTTGGAACCCTCTTACTATCGACCACTTAACACAACTCGAGGGAGTCTTCCCTAAAGCCAAAATTTATCAAAATGTGAATGGAGTCAGCTGGAGCTAAAATAAAACATTCACAAAATTGGGATCTAAGCCAAAGCACAGCATCGAAATTCACTATTTCGAGACTGGACTTTTTCCCACCTATTGCAAGGACAGCCTGCCCTCAATTTGCAACATCAGAGAGGATCGGGCTCCTTGGACGTTTCTCCATCAGAACGGTTAACCATTTTCTTGATACCGTTGAAATTGCAGAATAGAGTGAATTATGCAGCGCTATAAAATTCTTCATCGGACTTATTATAATTTCTCGGGTTCAGTGCAGCTCGGGCCGCATCACTTGCGGCTGCGTCCAAGAGAAGACTATGACTTGCACATTGAGTCGTTAAACCTGAAGCTCACACCGCCGGCGACCCTACTCTGGCATCGTGACGTGGAAGGCAATTCGGTGGCCACCGCCACCTTCGATGTGCCTGCTAATCAACTTGTGGTTGAGAGCGAAGTCATGATCCAGCAATTCAATGAAGCTCCACTCGACTTTCTGGTCGCCAACTACGCTGTCGCTTACCCATTCGCCTATCAACCCGATGACCGGATCATGCTGTTACCCTACATGGCCTTTCCTGAGCCGAACACCAAAACTCAACTGACCGAATGGATAGCGAATTTTTGGAAACCAGAAGAACCGATTCAAACCTACACCCTCTTGCAGCGGCTTGCCACCCACATCAATCAAACTCTGTCCTATCGAGTGCGGGAAGAACCTGGCGTACAAACTGTGGGGCAAACATTGGAATACGGCACCGGCTCATGCCGTGACTTTGCGTTGCTGTTTATGGAAGCCGCGCGTTGCTTAGGTCTCGCCGCACGCTTTGTCAGCGGGTATCTCCACGCACCACCATCAGCAACCGACTATGGCGCCACCCATGCCTGGGCCGAGGTATACCTGCCTGGCGCAGGCTGGAAAGGGTTTGATCCCACTGTGGGAGCCATGGCCGGAACCGATCATATTGCCGTGGCCGTCGCAAGATTGCCCGAATCCGTGCCGCCCATCGAGGGATCGTTCGTTGGCCCCCCAGGGTCAACTCTTCATGTCGGCGTCTGGGTCACGAAGTGTGAGTGAACAAGCGCCTCCAGCACTTGTGGAACAATATCATTCCTCCTCTGCTCTCGTTCCGGGACGGGGGCTTGAAACACCTCAAGAAAGCTAAGAAAGCCGTGCAGGTGACACTCGTCGCCAATCGACTCCTCTATACCCGCCCTCCACGTATATTTCCGCTATTCAGGTCGCCGATGGATTTGACGTGGAATGATTTAAGAAGCGTTTTTCGAATGCTCACAGTCATGTAGGCTGAAAACTTTCCCCTCACCCCCCCATCCCTCCGGCAAGGGGAGCCAAACCATGCCCCATCCATGCTTAGATCGAAAAACCGGATCATACAGAATATATGGTTCCTCGCTCGTTCAAGCGTATCTCTGAAAGGTTCGTTTCCCAGGATCCGACGCCTGCCGTCTGGCTCAAGGGCGGGACGCTCTCATCCGCTGGCGGGCCTTGTATGAGCGGAGCGAGTTGGTCCGCCCTGCTCAGGTTGGCGTCCGGGCGTTCCCATGAGGCCAGACGGGGCGTCACTGGTTTTGGGGCCTTTTGCCGAAACAAAAGGGCCTCGCCTGCCGGGGCGAAACCCGGCAACACTGAACATCCGAATGACACGAGAGTTGGGACACATGTGTGAGGTTTTCCCCTACCAGCGATTGTTTACGAGGAAACCCCAAGATGGATTTCCGATACAAATCGTCAAGCTGTAAGGCAAGAACCATAAACTCTGAATGATCCGAAAGACCTCTGCGCTCCGGCTTTTCCAGGAATAAGGATAGAGGGAGAAGGCAAAAAGCAGATCAAGCTCTGCATGAAGTCACCTAAAACAACCAATTTTTCAGTATGTGAGTTGATCAAGATCAACTAATGGGTTGACGGACATCATAGCTTTCGACCTGCCAAGTGGGCTACACATCAGATATCTAGTCCTGGAGGGTTTATATGTCACAGATTAAACGTTTCCTTGATGTATTGGTGACGACCGGAACCGTGTGTTTTGACCAGAATTCCAGTCATGTGCAAGCCCTCACCGAACAAGCCTCAAAGTTCATCACTGCTGAACTCTCCGGGGAGTCTGGCTGCAGTACAGTCTGGCATCTCCCTCTTGATTCCCCCTTTCGAGGTCCCCGCATCCAACTTCTTCCCTCCGGCCACCTGGTTTTCTATGGAACCCACGGACGACGCATACTGAACACTGATCCAGAAGGGACCACCCTCCACGAATGTGAGTGGCACGGCACCGAGGATGGTGGAATACAGATGACGCATGCCCGGCTTCAGCTGGATTGCCAGCAATGGGTGGGGATTCGCCCGGAAGCGACGGAGCAGGTGACTACCTTGGAGCTTCCACCTTCTCTCCGGGGCCAACAGCTCACTGCCGAGACTTTTCGTCAGGCCGCAGCACAGGCGTGGGGTTGCCCATTGGACGACCTTCGCTATTTTTTCCCCGATGAGAACTTCACCCAAGATGAGGCCAATGATATCAAAGTCCGGCTCAAAAAGGATGGGGTCTACCTGTTGCAAGACGGAACCTTCGATCAGACTCAGTTCGTGAGCTACATGGGTGCCATTCCCTGGGCCCGCATTGACCTGCTAAATGTTGTGGAACTCTACCAATCGACTCTTCCTGGAACGGGAGGTGCCGTATTCGACTTGATCTGGGGGTTATGTGATGATCAGCGGTTGGCTGAAGGTTCCATTCCGCTACGGTATCGAGGCCTGCCGACCTTTCCTTCGGAGCAAGCTTACGGGCTTTTTTGTGCCTTCTTCCGGCCAGAGACTGCACATGGAGAGGATCCTTATAAACTGTTTATGGACACCCAACGCGCCTATGAAATTGCCTGGTGGCCAAGACCTGATCCTCCTTGGCGTTATTTTGATAAGGCACGGCAGCTCTGTCTCACCATCCAGGGAGGGGTTCCCCAAAAGGTCACAGTTATGGATGATCCTGTGGCGGTCCCTTACGTCCGGCTTGGCATGAAAGGCTTTGCTTCCTGTGGGCGGACGGTTGATGTTATCGACAACACGCTGCAATTGCGAGACGGACAGCATACGACAGAAATCTCTCTGAACTCCGTGTGGGGCCTCACCAAAGAACAGTCCTCATCAAATCAGCTCCCGACTTACCCGTTCGAATGGAGAGCCTTGTTTAGAGGAGATCCTCCTACGATCGATCCAGTCCGTGCCTGGAGAACGGTACTTTTGTTTCCCGAGGATGCATCAGAGGTGGGCGAAGAGTCCACTCAACTGTTTGTCTTGGAACAAATTTATGATTATCTCAACCAACTTTCTGATCTACGGTCTAGATTGGAAAGAACGTATTGGGTTCTCATCCATAATTTCGATCCCATCTGCGCCGGCCTTACCGACCCGGATAATCAACGGCGGCGGTACACCATCCTTTACCGGCATCAAGGGTGGGCTCAAAAAAATGCCCAGATCATCTGGGATCGCACGGCTCGGGAGGTGCACCTCGGGGCAGTGCCCCATGTTGAATTTGTGCCCGAGCAGGCCATGGAAGACATCACGTACCAGGGAAACTACGACCTCATTTATCGATGGATCCCCTTCAATCAGTATGATGACCCCCCTGCTTGTGAGGCGGTGGTCAAGAGGGTTGCACACGCCACCTCGGCAGGCGGTTTTGCGTGTGTGGTGGGACCACCTGACCTGGTGGATTGGTTCCCCAAGTATGGGCTCAACCCGCTTGGCCATGGGGGAGTTGATGCCCTGGTTCGGTTACCCGCTGTGATCGAGCATTTCCGGATTCATCCAAAGACCCATGTCAACCCTCAACTCACTGTTGTCATGGGTGAGAAGGGTGCATGACGTTATCCTGGAATATTTTCTTGAACAATGACTTCATAACTTACGAGGGGCCTCATCGTGACGATTTCATTTGACAGCCTGCTTCCTCATCAGTACGTCGGTTTGTATCCATGGGTGTGGATTGAGTTTGAGGGTTCGGAGCCTCCCGGTCCTTTTCCGTTTTTAGGGGGCGTAGATCCTCAGGTGGTAGCCAGCCTTCATGAGGTTCATGGGCATCTCGCTGGGGCACTGGATATTGCCATCAGCGATGTGTTTGCCGGTCGGGCCTCGGTCAAGGACCCAGCGCTTCAATGCCGGCTTGAGAACGCATATGCCGAAGTCGTGCACTCGCGCCAGCATCTTCAATCGCACATCCGCTGTGGACGGGACTCTCATGGGAATTTCCAATGGGACTTTCCCCTTGATCCGACGAAATCCGCCATCTTGCAGTACACCCAGTTGCGGGTGTGCAATACCGTGACTCACCAAGCCGTCCCGTTTGATTTGTACCAAAAGATGGCTCCCGCCATTGGAAGATTTATTGGGTGCTTGGATGGAACGCAGAGCGTGAGAGAACTTCGTGGTGAGATTGAGCGAATGGGCATGGCCTTCGGTGCGGGCTTTGCCAAGTACCTCCACGAATTTCTGGAATTTCTTGTGATCCATGACTGTCTGGCTATTACGGCATGCTCGTCCATCCGAGAACGGTGGCTTCAGGTTACACAAGATCGGGACATGACTCATTTGGGCCATGCCGCGTTGATGTATCGACAGAAGGACAACTTCTTTTTCTTCGATCCATGGCTCATCCCCTGGTTTGCCGAGGCTCCCGTGCCCTCGCTTTGGACGTCCTTACTGCCCAAGCCATCTGCCATTTTTCTGACCCATGACCACGACGACCATGTGGATCCCAGAACGCTCCTCGCCTTTCCCAAAGAAATTCCGGTGATTGTGCCAAGCCGGACGAACCGGCGTGCCCTCTACTACGATTACCCGGCTTTGTTGCATGGGCTTGGCTTTACGAACGTGATTGAATTAGCTCATGGGGAGACCTGGGACTTTGAAGGCGGCTGCGTGGCCTCGGTGCCTTTCTACGGCGAATGCTCCTGTGAATTGGGTTTGCCCCGCAACTGCTACCTGATCGCGGATCGAGGTCGTAATATTTTCATACCCGTTGACAGTGGGCCGACCAATTCAGGAGCCAATCCTGTCAAAGATGGGGTGATCGATGAGCTTGTTCGGAAGTATGGACCAGTGGACACAGTCTATGAGCAGCCTGGCCAGCTCCTGGAATTGCGGACCTTTGCGGCCTACGCCTGCCTTTCTCATCCCGGACGCTGGCTGGAGGTTGGGGAAAATTGCTGTGTGACCAGTGACTATCTTGCCCAAGTCGCCGCAAGCGCAAGGGCGCAATTGTTTGTGACCTATGCCAATGGAGGAGCCGACTGGCTCCCCGACCATCCGGTCTTTACGTTCAGCAACAGAAATCAGGCCCTCCGTGAAATGATCACCGCACACTGGTGGCCGTTAGATGAGTTCGAAGAAAAGCTGGCCTCGCAGGGGTGCCGCTGTCATCACAGTCGTGCGCTTGACCTGTTCCGGGAACGACCTGACGGGATCACCGAACCGCTGGTAGGTGCAGCCCCTCAACCGATCGACCTCTATCGACTAGACCACGGTCAGCCATCATTTATGCCAAGTGCGGCTGGCCCATAGGCTCCTTAACCCGAGAGCACGTAAGGGAAACTCAGCATGAATTCTCCTGACATCTCATTTTCAAAACTGGACTTTTCCCAGACCCCTTTCCTGGTCATCTGGGAGTTAACGCAGGCCTGTGACCTCGTGTGTCAGCATTGCCGGGCCTCGGCCATGCCTGAGGGATGTCCGGACGAACTGACAACGACAGAGGGGTTTGACCTTCTTAGAAAGATTGAAGCTATGGGGACTCCGGTGGTGGTGTTAAGTGGAGGTGATCCCCTTAAACGACCAGACCTTCTTAAACTCATCTATTATGGAAAGGAGTTGGGTCTTCGAATGGCCACAATCCCTGCAGCAACAGCTCGGATTACACCTGAGTTGCTTGGTGACCTGAAACAAGCCGGGCTGGCCCAGATTGCTTTCAGCCTGGATGCGTCAAGCGAAACTCTCCACGATGGATTCCGGCAAGTCCCTGGCACCTACCGCACCACCCTTCAGGCCATAGAATGGGCGCACAAGGTGGGACTTCCAGTTCAAATCAATACGACGTATTCACGGTACAATTTCTCGGATATCGATGCGATGATTGAGTTAGTGAGTCGGCTTGACATCGTATTTTGGGAAGTCTTCATTCTGGTTCCAGTCGGCCGCGGGGCGGAATTGGAAGGCCTCACCGCCGTAGAATGCGAGCAATTACTCACCAAGTTGTATCATTGTTCAACTCGCTCTCGTTTTCTTCTCAAGGTCACTGAGGCACCTCACTATCGAAGGGTTATCATGCAGCACCGAGCGACTTCGCCGCACACGGTTCAGGATATGGCCGATTCAGCTATTCCCACTCAACTTGGTGGGGGAATGAAAGCCGGACAAGCTTTCGGCCAAAAGGCTAAAGGCATTAACGCTGGGAAGGGATTTTGTTTCGTCTCCCATACGGGAGAAGTATTCCCGAGCGGATTTTTGCCCATTTCGGCGGGAAATGTGCGGACCTCGTCCTTGGCTACTCTCTATCGAGAGAGTGAATTGTTTCAATCGCTGAGGGATCCCCAAAATTTGAAGGGGCGCTGCGGAAGGTGTGAATTTCGCGACATTTGCGGCGGCTCGCGGTCTCGCGCCTACGCATTAACCGGCGATATATTCGCCGAAGATCCTGTCTGCCTGTATGAACCGCAAGGGTAGACCTGATGAACTTTGATCCGCCTAAAGAAGATCGAGTTGATCTGAAAAGTTTTCCTTTCGCCAAACCGGAAATAACGGAAACCACAGTCATTCAAGATGGCAGAGTGCACACTAGCCCCCAACATGCATAGGGGCAACGTTCCCAGTGGTAGGTTTTTGCCCTAACTTTAAGCCCCCCCTTATCGGTGAATCTGCTATAAGAAGCTCATCGCCAGTTCCGACCGGCCCTACCCTTCCCTCGGGAGAGCCCACAATCGGCTGTGCCGATTGCGGTTCGCTCATGTCAAACGTTAGACAGCCTTCGCAACAGCCCGAAGTGATGAAAATGTAAATGGGGTCAGTAGGAACAATTATGAAGAATCCATAGAATTGACCCCCAAGCCAAATGACGCTGTTGAGGTTCAAAATTATGAGACGGAAATTCTTCAATTGAATACAAAAGTCGCACGCCCCTCAATTTGAGCGTTCGGCCTTCCGCAGGTGGTGTTGGCTGGCCTCTAGAGCGTCAGATATTTTTGATGTTCCACAATCATTATGTTTAAGAAATTCTTTGATGCCGGTGTAATTTCAGGATAGGATAAAGGATGCAACGCTATAAGATTCTTCATCGGACGTATTATAATTTCTCGGGTGCTGTGACACTCGGACCGCATCACTTGCGCCTGCGTCCGAGAGAAGACTATGACTTGCACATTGAGTCGTTAAACCTGAAGCTCACACCGCCAGCGACCCTGCTGTGGCATCGTGACGTGGAAGGCAATTCGGTGGCCATAGCCACCTTCGATGTGCCAGCCAACCAGCTTGTGATTGAGAGCGAAGTCATCATCCAGCAATTCAATGAGGCTCCACTCGACTTTCTCGTCGCCGACTACGCTGTCGCGTACCCGTTTACCTATGAACCCGATGACCGGATCATGCTGTTACCCTACATGGCATTTCCTGAACCGAACACCAAAACTCAACTGACTAAATGGATAGCCGGTTTCTGGCAATCCAATGAACCGATACAAACCTACACGCTCCTACAGCGGCTTGGCACCCACATCAACCAAACCCTGTCATATCGAGTGCGGGAAGAACCTGGCGTTCAAACGGTGGGGCAGACATTGGAATACGGCACAGGCTCATGCCGTGACTTTGCGTTGCTCTTTATGGAAGCCGCGCGGTGCTTAGGTCTCGCCGCGCGCTTTGTGAGCGGGTATCTCCACGCACCACCATCAGCAACCGACTATGGTGCCACCCATGCCTGGGCCGAGGTATACCTGCCTGGCGCAGGCTGGAAAGGGTTTGATCCCACTGTTGGAGGCATGGCCGGAATCGATCATATTGCCGTGGCCGTCGCAAGATTACCGGAATCCGTGCCGCCCATCGAGGGATCGTTCGTGGGTCCCCCAGGGTCAACGCTTCATGTCGGCGTCTGGGTCACGAAGTGTGAATGAACGAGCAACTCCGCTACTTGTGGAACAAGATTGCTCCTCTACTTCTCCCCATTTAAGACGGGCAATTAAAAAACCTGATGAATGCGGTTCTTTCCCACTCCTAAACCAAAAAGGTAGAACATGCCAATCTGGGTTGATGCCGATGCCTGCCCCAAGGTGATTAAAGAGATTTTGTTTCGTGCGGCGGAGCGGACAGCCGTGTTGGTGACACTTGTCGCGAATCGTCTCCTGTTTACCCCTCCCTCTCCCTATATTTCGGCCATCCAAGTCGCCGATGGATTTGATGTGGCTGATTCAGAAATCGTGAAAAGACTCGAGGCCGGGGACTTGGTGATCACGGCCGATATTCCGCTTGCTGCTGAGGTGATTGCGAAGGGTGGTCATGCGCTTGATCCCCGAGGAGAGATGCATTCAGCCGATACGATTCAAGCTCGTCTGATGATGAGAGATTTTATGGACACGCTTCGAGCCAGCGGAGTCGATACGGGTGGGCCGTCTGCCCTGAGCCAACGAGATCGGCAATTATTTGCCAAACACCTCGATTACTATTTAACTATCCTGGTCAAGCAGAAGCATGAGAAGGAATAGAGACCGAAGACCTAAAAGGAAAAAAGTGTCAGGTCGTAAAATGGTCCTGCCACCGTTTTCTCTGCATGAGCGTTTGCGCGGCATCAATGCAAGAAAGATAACCTTCTCATTAACATTACCCGAAAATTATTTTGTTCCGGGAATATGGAAGCATGACTCAATAGCATGAAATTCTGTCGAATAAGGAGAATTCTCCAATTCCTTTGCGGTCTATTTATTTTGATACTGTTGAACCCGGTTTTAGCCAGCGCTGAAGAGTCCCATCCGTTTGAGAACCTGGAAAATGCGATTGACCAATGGAAAGGGTTTCGAACCAGAATATATGATCATGGGATTCTTCTGGAAACCACCAATACGGTGGATGTCCTCTCTAATGTCTCCGGCGGCATTCATCGAAAAACGGCTGTAGTCGGGGACCTGGATCTTCTGCTCACGGTCGATATGAAAAAATTAATTCCTGGTTTGAACGGTGGGACGCTATTCGTGTATGGCTTGGGTACCTATGGCGACGACCCGAGCAAATATGTCGGTGACAGCCAGGCGGTGAGCAACATTGCGGCACCGAATACCTGGAAACTGTTTGAAGCCTGGTACCAACAAAACCTGTTTGAACACTTTTCCCTCCTTGCCGGCCTGTATGATGTGACCTCCGAGTTCGATGTCATGGCGTCCTCGTCTGAACTGTTTGTGAATAGCTCCTTCGGGACGGGAGCGGAACTCGCGGCCAGTGGACAAAATGGCCCGTCCACCTTTCCTGCGACCTCTCTGGGGATTCGGGGACAAGCCATCCTGACCGATAGCCTGATGGTTCGCGCCGTGCTCGCCGATGGAGTTCCGGGTGATCCCAATTATTCTCAGGGTACTCACATCCATTTGAGTGAAGAGGATGGCCTTTTCGGTACCATGGAACTGG
>JAOTTP010000031.1 GCA_029864405.1 Nitrospirota bacterium | reverse complement strand
GAGCGATACGCCGAGGCCACCGCGCGCAGCCTGACGCTCGGCGTCGCATGGCTCACTGTCGGTATGTTCGGCATGCTGCTGGTGATTATCCTTGCGTTGATTGTCTCGGTGGCCTTGAGCCTGTTGGGGCTTGGCGGCGACGGTAAGACAGCTTTTCTGATTGCGGTGCCGACAGGGATGGCGGTGCTCTTGGGCGGCTGGGCCTATTATATTCAGCGTAAGGCGTCCGAAGTCTTTCCCAGCCACAAGATGGTGCTTTGGCTTCGCCGCTTCCATCAGGCGGATCTGATGGAGTTTCCGTTCCCGGCATTTTTGGAGGAGCTGTGCCGCGGCGTCGCGGTACCCATCACGCTTCAAGATTCAACCGTCAGTGGCGCCAACAACGCGGCGCAACTCAGGCCGGCATTTCATCTGCTTAGGACATTAATGATGGTTTCCTGGTTCATGTTTTTCATCTCGGCAATCGCTGCCTCAGACAGCGAGAGCTGGCAGGACCCCCAAGCCCTGATCGGCGGCGCTGGCGTGGTGCTGGCGATCGTCATGTTTGTCGGGAGCGCCATTGCAATCCGGCGTTTGGACGTTGTGCGCCTCGGCAGCGGCCCCGGGCGAAAACTTGCCGAAGACCTTCTTGCAGCGATAAATTCCAAACAAGGCGTACCGCAGACACTGACCGTCGTTTCCACTCCGGATGAGGATTGGCAGCACTGGGTCTTGCTGTTCATCGAGCGCGCCCATGCGGTGATCATCGACGTGACTCGCCTGTCTGAAAATGTGCATTGGGAATTGCGTACGCTCACAGACAAGCTTTTGCCGGAACAATTGATCATCGCTTTCGGCTGTCTTGAGGACCAAGCACAGGAGCTCCCGGCTGAGGTCGAGAGCGAGCTTGCAGCCGTGATTGGTCACCCCATGCTCGAACGCAGCCAACGCTTTTTCTACACTATTCCACGACGTCGCTGGTGGCGGCATATTGCTTTGGCGCGCGGGAAACAAAAAGGCTGGCTCCAAACTCCCAAAGCGATGTCCGAGATCTATTCGAAACGACTAGCCGAGGCATTGGTCAATGCCTTTGCTGTATCCGATCGCACGCTCAAAAATGAAGCTGCAACAATCGGCGGGGCGTAGGCCCGGTGTCCTCTGATTTAGCCGCTTTTTCTGCTCAGGAGTAATATTTCAGCACACCCCCAAGCCTTCCCCGTTCATAATTCTCCTCCTTTTTTCTCTAACCTCAACACCAATGTCTGCCATCCCTGACCCGACCCTCAGGAGGACGCCCACAGGTTATGACAAAGGCACTTGTAGGGGAAAGGGCTATTATTTTTTGGTTGTTCGGAGATTGCTGGTCTGTTTCTGGGGTCAGGTCTTGCAAACACGCAATCCGCTTTCTGCTTCGCTCAACTCTCCCAAAGCGTGGCCATCCGCTGTCACATTGCAAGACCTGACCCCAAGCACATGCGTTTTTTCACCAGTAATGCCGTCATAGCTAATAATGTATGAGAGATTTATCTCATTCATATGAGAAAGGGCCTCTACAAATTCTTCATAAGATAACCCATTGAAATATCGGTGGTCTCTAGTAAATGAAGTTCCCTGATAGGGTGGGTCCATATAAATCAGATCATTTTCTTTGGCCTTTTTTACTGCCTGTCGGAAATCAACTGCGGTAACAGTAGTTTTCTTTTTTAAAAGTGCTGATACACCAAAAATGTTTTGTCTCATGGTGCTTGGCTTCATTCCTGAACGCCGGTTATCCGCACTTTGATTGAACTGCCCATCAGAACTGTACCGAACGGAACCTTTTACGATTCTGGCAAGTAAGTAAAGCAGCTGATGTGGGTTATGTGTTTTATTGAATTCGTTGCGTACCTTAAAAAAATATGTTTTCCGGTCTGGTTGTTGTTCTAGCCACTGCCTCTCATATGCATCACATGTGATATTTCATCGCGTTGTTATCCGGATTTATCACATGCGAGTTCCAATACGTGACGATCGTGACTGTCTGTCGAATCCCAAAGGGAAACGCGAGTTCCGGGCGGGATTGGCACGTTCCGTACAGCTGAGTTTAGTCGACGTTTTTCGAATTCAATAAGTTGTGCAAGTTTATCGTCCGGAGTTGTGAATGCATAGGTGATCCAAGCCCATCGAATTTCCGTATCCAATCTACCGACTATCGCTGCACCCGGATTAGAGGGTATGTTAAGTTCAACGTTTTTTCAGTTATAAAAAGGGAAATGGTCCCAACGGAGTCGCGCGGCGGAGTTTCGAGCCAAGTTATTTTTTTCTCTTCTTTTGCTGATTCCCGCAGTTCGGATTCCGGGATTAGGATTTGGACAGCGCGGACGATTGCAGCTTCGGGTAGCAGCCATTTCTCAACGTGGCGGACATCGCGACCAAACCGTTCTTTGGCTTTGTCCGCATATTCCGCCGTGAATCCGAATTGGCATTTTCTGTCTTTATGAAAGCTGGCCTTGTAGATACCGCCGAGGCATCGGTTGGCCACATAGATATCGCCTTTCGGATTGCTCCAAATACGCCATATCCCGCTTTGACGCCGTGCAGATAATCCAATCGCCAGTCTGAATTGTTTTTCAGCCATTGCCATATTCCGGACTTTTATATCAGACATCGCGCATCTTTAATTGCTGACACAAGAAACTGCATATTGGTTCCGGATAACAATGTTTAGGCGGATCCGAATAAGAGCCGGATCTGCCCATTTCTGTCTGTATAACACGCCATCGAATTTTCTGAAAATAACGACATGATCGTTGCCATTTCAATGAGTTACGCCCTATCGGCCATTTATGGCGTTCCTGGGGTCAGGACTTGCAATCACGCAATCCGCTTTCGGCTTCACTAAACTATCCCAAAGCGTGACCATCCGCTGTCATATTGAAATATCTGACCCCAAGCATATTAGACGCCATTCAATGGCGACTTCTGACGGCCATGATTCTCGAAATATCAGAAACCTACATGCTCTTTGCCTTTTATCATGTTTTCTTATGAGAATCGGCATCACAACCTCCGGTGAATTGACTCAAAACTCGATCTACAGAAAAGCATCGGAAAGGCAGATTCTTGTTCAACGAGCGAAATTAGTCAAGCTGTGGGTCACCTCAGCGAGTTAAAGAATTTTCAGAAGAAACTCAAACCTGGAAATCCTCCCTGTTTTTGCGGTCCGACGCCTGCAGCCCAGTCCCATGGTCTGATGCTCTCATTGATCGGCGGGCCTGTTGTGAAGATAGCGAGCTGGCCCGCCCATCAGAAAGAGACTCAATGCTTCGGCAGTTTCCTCTGGCCTTGTGGTGTGGCCGAGCAGTGCAGCCGAACCCGGAGAAAAGGCGCACAGTATTTGAGCGTAGCGAGTTTGTGTGCCGCCGGGGTCGGCGAGCCGCGCAGGGAACCAGAAGGGCCACGCCACGGCCAACATGGTTTTGGGTCCTTTTGCCGAAACAAAAGGGCCTCGGCTGCCGGGACGAAACCCGGCTTAGCGGACGGACATGCGTTTGAGGTTGCGTTGGGCTTTGTTGCTCACGTAGTCATTGTCGTCAGCGGGACGACGCCGAAGCGGGCTGGGAATGACGGCAGGCGTGCGGCATCCAGCATATGGCGGAATCGGATGAGGTCATCCTCCTGCATACTGGACCTCTGCCTCTTCCAAGACTTGCTGACGGAAATATCGGCTCAGGTCCTGTGGTGTGCGAAGATCAACCTTCCGACCGCTCAGCAGCGCCGAAAGCTCCCGTTCCATACGCGCGATCCCGAAGAGCCCGGGTACCCGATCTGGTTCAAACTCGACCAGTAAGTCAATGTCGCTGTCTGGACGAAAATCGGCACGGAGCGCCGATCCGAAAACCGCCAGCCGCTGTATCCCATGCTCACGGCAAAATGCAGCTATGGCGTCCTTGGGTATTGAAATTTCAGAATTCATCCTTCTACCTCCATCACCCTCAGGCTTTCAATGCCCGATTCGTCCACGATCTTGAACGCGACGTCAGAGCCCCTGGTGCAGGCCATGTTTACATCCAGAAAGAGAACAAGCAAATTCTTCGTCAATTGAGTGGATAAGTCAAGTTGTGGGCCACCGCAGCAGGCTAGCAATAGTTCAGCAGACACACAGAATCTGAACTTCCCCTCACCACCTTTTTTAAAGGGGGAAGAGGAGCTGGCTCAGCGGGTGGACATGCGTTTGATGATGAGTTGGGCTTTGTTGGTCACGTAATCGTTGTCGTCCGTGGGACGGCGTCGAAGCGGGATGGGAATGACGGCAGCCAGGCGAGCAGCCTCTTCTCTCGTGAGGTGAGAGGCCGGTTTATGAAAATGTCCTTATCTCTGGGGTTTGGTTTTGCAATCCCGCAATCCACTTTCGCCTACACTCATCTGTACCACCGCGTTACAATTCACGACCGCCTTTCTGGACCTGTCCCCCTACCCTAATGAAATCGGGAGAACAGCAAGTAACTCAGTGGCGGCATCATCAATCGCTCAGAGACCAGATTTGGCGATAGCTCGGCCTAACACGAAAAAAAGGAACTTTATATTTACAAGATTGAATTTCCAAAAGAGCCACCATGCAAAAACCACCAACAAGGACTTGAGGTTCAATCAAATCTTGTTGGTTCCGGGGTTTGATTTTCCATGTCTGGTCATTATTGAAACCGATTACCCAAGGATTCCCATTGGTAGCTACCTTGCGGCAAGATGAACTTCATGTAAATTAAAGATTGAACGAACCATTCACCTGGTTATCATGTATTGGTTGTCCAAAGATGAGGAGCCAGCTGTATGTGTAGCAATCAACCTTGGGTTACCGTGAATAGATTCTTGCAGGGATTGAATTGGGAAAAGAAAGGTCGCACACCAAGTTGGCGGGCATTGTTCACAGAAGCCAAATTGGGTGGACTTTCTTCCTCCTGCCAGTCATCACTGAACAATCAATGAGGCTTGCATTCGTGTATTGTCTATTTTTTTACATGCACATAACTTGACGATACCAACGACCGGGGATTGCGGACCGGGTAAGTGAATGATTTTTGAATGGAGGAATGCAATGAAACGGATTTTCCAAATAACGGGGATCTGGTTTTGGGTCAGTATTGTTTTATCTGGGCTCCTGCTGGCTCAAAGCTATGTGTCCTACAAATTCCCCATTAAACAGGACCTGTTCGGTCACGCCTATCGAACCCACATGGGAAATCGGTTGATCGCCTATGCGTATTTGCTGAAGTCCAGTGATAAATTTTCGCACTGGAATCCGGAGGAGATCAACACCATTATTGAAGTCGCCGCCCAACGACACGAAGTGGACCCTCAACTGATCCAGGCCATCACCCTTTTCGAATCGTACTATCTACCCCACGCAATCTCGACAACGGGCGCAATGGGACTGATGGCCCTTATGCCGGAGACTTCCAAAGATTTGGAGGTAAACGATCCATTTAGTCCAATCGACAATATCGAAGGAGGGGTGAGGTTTGTGAAAACCCTTTCAGAAAAATTTCAGGGAGATCCAACTCTGATCCTGGCCGCCTATAATGGGGGGCCAGGAAGTGTCATCAAATATGGGGGAGTCCCTCCGTTTAGAGAAACAACCGCGTACGTGGATAAGGTTGGAAAAATTTATCGATTTTTGAAACAGGAATCTCAGGAGCGAGCTGGGAACATGGTTTCAGGCATCGCCCAAAGGTACCATACCGAGCCAGGCCAAGTTCCTGAGAAGCGTGATTTCGTCGGCTCACTGCCATGAATATGTGAACAAGAATTGGTACCTTAGCGTGCTGCGACCCAAAGGGGGCATGGACGTCGGGCGATACCATAGACCCCTGACGCACCGCACCTACCGATTCCTGACAAACTTGGAGGGATTACTCCACCTGTACACTCAAGCTTTGGTCCGATCGTTCTCTCAATAAATCAAAAAGATCACGAGTACAGCAACTGACAATTCCAATACACCCCTGGGTCCCGGTGATAGTCGTATTGGGGTGAATGCCCAGCCCGCCTTCCCCTAACCACAGAAACCACCCCAGGCCGGTCTCATCCTTATAACAGGCTTGATTGTATTTCTCATGATGAATGGCTCCAGAAATATGATCCGTACCAATCATCAAAGATTTTGGCGGCACTGAATAAATTTTGTTCTCCAGGGCAGCATATTTCTCCCCGCCGCACCGCACAGTCCACGTTTTCCCAAACCCAGTGAGCGTGTGGGTAGTCTTGTTATATGTTAAGTCTGCCATGATAAGACATCCTGGATGAACCTGCTGACATCGGCCAAAATACGACAACCTCTCAAGAACATTTTTTATTTATCGGATTAATAACGGTTCTCTTCGTTTTCCCAGTCTTCAGGCCTAATTTAGCCCACGGGGCTACAGTTGAATGGACCAGCAAATAAGACAATTCTAGCCCCCTAAAATCCATGAGATCAATAGAATCATGAGTGCGGGCATTTGAGTATCCTTTCCGCCTCGGACTGAAGACTATCGGCACAAATAACGGACAAAGGATTTCATCATGGGTACTAAGGGTCTGATTAATTGGCTTGAGGTAAGGCTCACGACCACATTCCGATACCTATACGCATTCCGCTGTCGTCGTTCTTCCGTTGCAATAGCTTCGGCAAGATTCTGATTAATCGTCATGGGTATTGTCGTACCTGAATCAATCGGGGAGTCAATGGCCTCAAAAGCCGAGGTAAGACGCGGAGTAAGTTTCCGCACAGTGGGATTCGTGTTGATCTCCCAGACATGGGGTTTGTTCCCCATCAGACTGTAGTCGATTCGTCCGTACTCAATCCCGGAGAGCTTGAATGTCTCGGCGAGCCAGGACTTGTGGGGGTTCGTACGTAAATACTCCTCTTGTACCTCGGCTAGCTGCGGATCGAGGAGATCCGGTTTTTTCACACTCCAGTGGCGGCTGAAAATCACATGCCGCGGAATGATCTCACCACCAACAATAAATGCCGAGTATTTCCGAAAAACACCGGCACCGTCTGACGTATCACAGAACTCTACAACCAGGAGGTCACGGCAAGGGAAGCCCTGCAACCTTAAAGACCGTAGCCCGCTCACAAGATCACTTTGTTTGTGTATAAGTGGGGTCAAGCTCCCGGTGTGACTGTTTTCCTCTCTGACAAAGACGGGATAATGGAGCGACTCTAACGACTCCTCGGCCCTGATGGCTTTAAACGGGTTTATACCTTCGTCGAAGAGTTTCTGTAATAAATCGTAGCGGCACAAAACACGGGAGGGATTGTTCAGGAGTCGGACTCGTGATCCCACCACGGAGAGCGCTTTCCATGCCTGACACGCCAATTGTAATCCCGGCGGGGACAGTCTCTCCAAATCAGAAAAAATATACGTGCCTGGGTTAAGAACTGTTAATCGGAGCAGATCATCATAGAGAAGGAAACGAATACGGCTCCCGGGAGCCGGCCCCCAGGAACTCACATATTGTTCCATCGTATTTCTGCCTTCTGCTGTAACAAGGTAGAAAATCATAATTTTTGATTAGAATCTTTATGACTAAGTGGAGGCAACACCATCAGATATCCAGAAGGACAAAACTCTATCCGAAGGGCCTAAAGGAGATATCCTTCACATTTCTCGGCTAGTCTCATGTGACCTTTCTGTCTTCCTGTGATCCGTGACACGACCCTCAGGCCGCAACAGAAACATCACTCCTCCTAAAGCGGCGCTCATCGTTCCCACCACTATCAGGGGAAAGCTCAACACAAAGTACCCCCGCATGGGCTTTCCCCATCGAAGCACACCCTTTGTGATATGTAATATTCTTTCTAAGATATATTTTGTCACCAGCCAACGGATTCTCCGAAAACGAAACTTGCGGGTCTTTTGTGGGCCCGGGTACTCCCACAGCATACGGCCAAACCCACGTCCGCGCAGATAGTGGTGCCGGACCAGAATCAATGGATTCACACAGGGACTCCTATGGGTGATCACTATGTTTGAAGAAAAATAGGCTTTGTGGCCAAGCTCAAACAACCGATTGTTCACAACCGTATCTTCTCCGGCACGGCGATCTTCAGGAAATCCCCCGATCGCCTTCAGTGGTCCCCTCATATAGGAGCAGTGGGCGGGAGCTGATTCCAACTGCATAGAAGGACGCCCCGGGAGGGCTATCCAATGGTCGAGAAAGTAGGAGGCCCAGCCAGCCCAGGAACAGGTCCCGTTTAAGACCGTGCCCGTAACCATGGCGTACCCTTTCTCATGCGCGTCAACTCGATGTTGCAGGCTATTCGGAGGCAGGACGATGTGTGAACCGGGAAAGGTGACATAATCTCCGCTGGCCACTTGTAAACCGGCATTCCGGGCTTTTCCCGGAAGGGCCGGTCCCGGAAGATGAATCACTCGAACCTCCGGATACCGTTCCTTCACGAACGTCGCCGTGCCATCATTGCCACTATTGACGAGGATCACCTCGAACGATTGATCAAGTTTTTGCTGAACGAGTGCCTCCATAACTTCCTGGATTCGCCCTCTATCATTTTGCGAAATCACTATCACTGAAAGAGTGGGACGACGAAGATCCAGTTTTTCTGTATAACAGGGGTATTCCAAGATGTGGGCTCTAATGCGTTCATGTCGCTCCCCGGAAATCAACATGTTTTGACCGGAAATCCGATCGGACCAGGCTTGTATATTTTTCGGTGTGTTGAGTAAATGCTGATAACTATTCTGAAATTTACAATCCGGGTCCGCTTCACGGTACTTCCAATACCGGGCTGCACGTCTTTCTTCCGTCAGGCTCGAAAGATGTTGAATACGAAGTGCCGTCTTGGCCCAATGTCCTCGTGGGATGTCTGTGGGCACCGGCACGAAATGTAATTTCGTGATGGGGAAACGCTGCCCCTCGCGGTAAGAGAACAGTCGGTAGACCCAGAGACTGCTCTCATCATAGGCATGAAGGTTGTCGATCATGTTATACACTCGAAAACCATAGGCCACACCCGGAACCGCGCCGTTCTGTAGAAACTCGACTAGCGCTTGCGCATCATCCGGACTAAGGCGCTCATCGGCATCAAGTGAGATAATCCATTTAGGCCGCAGGGGACCAACAGCCGCCAGCAATCGATTTCGGTTCCCAGCATCGTCCCATCCAACATAATTCTCCCGGACTGGATTCGAAAGCAAAACCTTGACGAGCGGATTATCCTTTAAGATTTGTTTAGTCGAGTCGGTGCTACCATCATCCAAAGCCACAACCGCATCTGCGAAGCGGGACACAGACTCAAAATAGCCCGGAAGGTCGCCCTCACAATTCCGTGCGGGTAACAGACAGACGAGATTGTAAGGCTTCTTATTCATCATTAATAAACCCTCAACTTTCTCGTGGGCCATCCAGAGATGACAAGCCCATTTGCCTTCGCTGGAATCCATACAACGTCGCGTATTGCCCATTCCTCGCGATCAAGTTCTCATGTGTACCCGTTTCCACGAGACGTCCCCCATCTAATACTAGAATGCGATCTGCCATGCTGACGGTTGAAAAACGATGTGAAATCAAAACCGTGGTTTTCCCCCGTGCCAGCTCGCAAAAACGCCTAAACAGCTCATATTCCGCCTCGGCATCCAAATTTGAAGTCGGCTCATCCAGGATAACCAGCTTGGCATCTCGGGAAAGAGCTCGGGCAATGGCCAGATGTTGCCATTGGCCTCCAGACAGGTCATATTCGCCGAACCTTTTCCCAAGCAGGGTATCGTAGCCTTGTGGCAAGTTTTGAATCAGATGGCTTACCCCTGCCTCATTCGCAACCCGTTCTGTTTCCTCCCGGTCATCCATCAGGCGCTTCCAGTCCCCATAGGCAATATTCTCATGAGCGGTTGCTTCATACCGAATAAAGTTTTGAAAAACAAAGGTGATCTTCTGATGAAGACAATCAAGCGACCACTCTCTCGTATCAATTCCATCGAAGAGGATTTCACCTTCCCCTGGATCATAAAAGCGAGCCAGCAATTTAACCAAGGTGGTCTTCCCTGCCCCATTTTTACCCACCAAGGCAATGGTCTCGCCCGGTTCGATGGTAAACGTGATGTTCGACAAGGTTGACGCGTTTGTTCCGGGATAGCCGAATGAAACATTCCGGAACTCTATTCTTCCCTGCGGGGACAATACCGTTCGACCGGAGCCATTTGGAGAGTGTGGTTTAATATTCAAGAATTCTCGAAGGTTTGAAATATAGAGAGTTTGTTCAAAAACACTGGCGCTGGATAACACCGCCAACTCCAGAGCACCCCGTAAGCGCAATGCGGCTGCCGCAAAGACAGCCACATCACCCACTGTCAGTCCCGCTTTAAGGACCTTGTACACCACATGAGCAAACAATCCATACACGGCAATGGTGGTTATTACGGCAGAAACCGAACTGCCCGCAAACCGACAAAGATAACGAGTTCGGTTCTGATCCCGAAACTCGATCATGATCGAACGGAATTTATCTATGATGAGCGGGGCTAAACCCAGAAGTTTAACCTCAGCCACGGAATCCCTGCTGGTCAGGAGAGAACTGAAATACTGGGACCAGCGACGTTTTGTCGCAAGTTTATAGGCCGTCTGGTAATATCTCATCGAAGTAAACCACTGAAAAAGGAAGTGTGGAATCGCCAGAGGAAACAAGACAATGATGGTGAGCGGCTCGACCACAATGAGAATCGCAACCAGGGAAACAATCTGAATAAAGCTTGATACCAGTGTCAGGGTCGTGACCAGGAATCTCGAAAGATGGTGTGAGCTATCCTGCCGGGCTCGATGAATAATATCTTGATTGCGTGGATCTTCAAAAAAGGCCACATCAAGCTGTGCGGCATGATGCAGGGTTTTAGAGGTGATACTGATATCAACCTCATCAGCCAGCCGTCCTACCAGGAATCTCTGAAGCAACTCAGCTACAGCCATAACGATGGCCAATCCCAGCCCCATCAACAGCCACGGCAAAAGAGGGGTTATCTGATCCGATTGTTGAGTCGTGGCTGCGACGACTGCGTTGATCAATCCGCGCATGATAAGAGCCATGCCTGCTGGGAATAATCCGCTAGTGAGTATGATGAATGCTAACCAGAAAATTAGCGCGGGGTGAGTTCCCCAAACCATTTTGATGGTCCACCGTGAGGTATCCAGCAGATGAAGAATTTTCTTTGCCGATCGGTGTCCACCCGATACGGTAAAATCCCTCAAGATGGAACCCAGAAATGAGGAGAAGCCTTTATAATCATTTGTCATCGGCTATCGATCCTTTTTGTGGCCAGCGGTTTCGGCACATCGCTCTTCCACCAAGACATTTATGGATCCAGACAATTCTGCCTGATACAGAACCCCCTTACCTAAGAAAAAACTAAAGAGTTTCCGTCAACGGCGTAAATAACTCAAAAAGGGGGAAGCCATTGCCTGATGGTCAAAAAACTCATCCCGGTTAGCGTGAATTCGGGATCTTAACAGTCCAATCAGTCTATTTCGAACATGGATCGAGGTAGTCCCCATAGCTTCTTAGCTCCCCAGCGGGTATTGCAAGTTAAGTTCGAGGTTGACTCCGGCGACGCATGGGGGGTCGGCTCCTAATTGCTGATAAATCAACAGATTACGTCCGGGCGAATTTTCCTTAAGGTGACGAGATCCAGCAAAGAACTCCGCATGAATTTGAAAAAACCAGAGGGATTTCCTCGATCGAGAATGCGTCAATCATGGTTTCAGGGGAGCCTAAACCTGACGACTTTTGGGGAGTATTTCCGCAATGCGGAGAGATGGCTGATTTTGCAGTAAGCTGCGTGGCAAAGATAGAGAGATATAAGTTCTTGGACAATTGTTGGGTAATGGTTGACCCTCCACGAACAATCCGACCTTCCTCCCAATTGGTTTCGACCGACTCCCAGACTTCATGCCAATCGACGCCGGCATGAGAGTAAAAGGTCCCATCCTCTGACACCAGAACAGCCATGCGGACGTGACGCGGCACGTTGGAGAGCGAGGTCCATCGATAGTCGATCTTCATGGTTTTTCCGGGTTCGTGCGCTTCCTCTATGCGTTGCCGCATGAGTGCGGTTTCTGTCGGGTTTACAGTCGGCAACCGGGCGATCGAAAGAAAAGGAAACGTCAGAATTTCAAAGAGGACATAGAGGCCGAGGAGAGCCAATATGATCTTGAATGGAATGATGCGAATCCACCGGAATCGACGAACACGGGGTTTTCTGTGCGAACCGATATTTCAGAGAGGTTTGTTGGGACGGGTTTTCTTAGCTCTCGGACTTGATCGCTTCATGTTCGTGTTCTTGCCCGATCTTCACCTGTTACGACAGTTAGGCTATGATGCTGTGCAAACGTTTGAGTTTCATCGATCAGACACGGTCTGGTAAATGGTGAACGATGAAGGAAGAGCTGCTTCACCTGGGCACGGATTCTTCGCCATGGGCTCAGAATGACAACCGGGTGGAGGCTTCATCAGGCCATCATGTGTTCGTTTCATACCCGCATGTTGAAATCGAAGTTTTTTTACAGATGCTGGCCTCATGGGTGAACGAACATAATTGACACTCAAGGTAAGAATCAATTATCGAGACTGTTGTTCAATGATTTATCAAGGCAGCCTGGGCCCATTCAAAAAAGACAAGATGGATGCGGAACTCGATCAAAAAAGAGAATTTCATTTTATGATGCGGCGGCTCCACCTGGGCACAGATTCTTCGCCATGGGCTCAGAATGACAACTCTGCCGTCATCTCCAAGTCGTTGGCGGGGATCCATCCTGAGAAGGCCGGGATAGATTCCCGATTACTAATGTCGGGAATGACCATGATTAAAGATGGATTCAGAACTCGGTCCGCGAAGGGGATCTAGCTAAATGATGCTGCTCCACCTGGGCACAGATTCTTCGCCATGGGCTCAGAATGACAACCGTGGGAGGGTCTACCCAGGTTAACACCTGTTTATCCAATGCCTGAATGGGGAATTCTACATTTTTACCGCATAGGAGTGCATGATGAATGCCATGATCCTGGAACAGGACGCCGATGTCGCGACGAGTCCTTTACGGGCGCGCGATATCCCCAAACCGGAACCCGGCCCCGGACAAGTTCGCGTCAAGGTTCATGTCTGCGGGGTATGCCGCACTGATCTGCATGTCGTCGAAGGCGAACTGCCACCATCCACCCGCCCCATAGTCCCTGGACATGAAACCGTCGGCATCGTGGATCGAGTGGGACAAGGAGTCCAGCAGATCAAAGAAGGTGATCGAGTGGGTATCGCCTGGCTCCAGGCCACCTGTCGAACATGCGAATTCTGCCAAACCGGGCGAGAGAATCTTTGCGCGAAAGCCACTTTTACCGGATACCATGTCCATGGGGGATACGCCGAATACGCACTGGTCTCTGAACAATTCGCCTACCCGATTCCATCCGTGTTTACCGACGAAGAGGCCGCGCCTCTTCTGTGTGCCGGCATCATCGGCTATCGGGCCTTGCGCCGCAGTCGCATCAAACCCGGACAACGACTAGGCTTGTACGGCTTCGGAGCCTCCGCCCACATTACCATTCAAATCGCCCGTCATTGGGGATGTTCCGTGTATGTGTGTTCCCTGCGGGAAGAACACCGCGCCCTGGCTCGCCAACTGGGAGCAGCGTGGGTCGGAACAGCCTCAGAGATGCCACCGGACACCCTTCACTCGGCGATCATGTTTGCCCCGGCTGGTGAACTCGTGCCTCCGGCCCTTCGGGCATTGGAAAAAGGCGGCACACTCGCCTTAGCCGGCATCTACATGACGCCCATTCCATCCTTGGACTATACACTCGATCTCTTTCAGGAACGGACACTCCAAAGCGTCACAGCCAACACCCGCCAGGATGGATTGGACCTGTTGAAGGAGGCCGCCGCCATTCCCATTCGCACCCACACAGTTCCCTTTCAATTAGAGGAAGCCAATCTGGCACTCCAACAATTAAAGGCCGGAACTATCCAAGGGGCGGGAGTCTTACATGTGATGTAAAGGCCTAGCTCCCTCGCTTGAAAAGCAGGCCACGATTACTATCACCGATGCTGACCATCCCCTACTGCATTCCCACTCACATTAACATTGTCAGCTTAATACCCGGCGGCCAGAGAGTCCGGTTTACGAGGGTCGGACGCCCCAAACAATCCCTGCGGCCCCTTGAGAATGCTTTGAGCCCCGCCCATGGTTTCCTGGACCGTGATGGTGTGACCCCATTGTTCAAGAAGGGCCAGCGTGTCCGGACTGAATCCGCGCTCCACCCGCACGTCGTCGGGCCTCCATTGATGATGAACACGGGGGGCTGCGGTGGCAGAAGCCAGGTTCATGTCATGATCAATCACATTCACAATAATTTGAAGGGTCGTGGTGATGATATGACTCCCTCCCGGGCTTCCGGTGGCGAGGAACGGTTTGCCTTTGTGGAGGACCAAGGTCGGGGTCATCGAGGAGAGGGGACGCTTTTTGGGTTCAATGGCATTGGCCGTCGATCCCATTAAGCCGTAGGCATTGGGCGTTCCGGGCTTGGCCACAAAATCATCCATTTCATTGTTCAACAGAATTCCGGTGCCTTCGACCACAATGCCGCTGCCAAAGCTGAAATTGATGGTATAGGTGTTCGACACCACATTGCCGTCTTGATCCATGACCGAAAAGTGTGTGGTGTCCCGCCCCTCGTAGGGCAAAGGGTTGGAAGGCCGGATACTCGGTGATGGACGGGCCTTCTGCGGGTCAATGAGGGCATGTAAGCGTTTCGCATAATCCTTGGAGATCAGACCTTGCACGGGCACCTCCACAAATTCAGGATCGCCCAGCCACCGGCTCCGGTCCGCATAGGCGAGTTTCATGCTCTCGACCAGCCAGTGGATGGTCCGGGCGCTATTGTGACCGAAGACCTGCAGGGGTTCGTGTTCCAGAATATTCAGCATTTGTATCAGATGAACGCCCCCGGAACTGGGAGGGGGCATCGACACAATTTCGTACCCGCGATACGTGCCCCGCACCGGTTTCCGCCAGACCGCACGATAGCGACGCAAGTCTTCTTTGGTGATCAACCCTCCATGCACACGCATCTCGGCGCTCACTCGCTCTGCGATAGGACCGTCATAAAACGCACCCGGCCCCTGCTCGGAAATTTGTTGAAGCGACCATGCCAGATCTTTCTGGATCAACCGATCCCCGGGCCGATACGTCGTCCCATCCGGTTGAAAAAAAATGCGGCGTGTGGAGGGCCATTGAGAAAGGTGTGTCGCCTGTTCTTGAATCGCCAAGGCCAAATCAGGGGAGACGATGATTCCATCCCGGGCAAGCCGGATTGCCGGAGCCAGCACAGCCTGAAGAGACAGGGTGCCATGCGCTTCAAGCGCTTCAACCAAACCCGCGACCGTGCCGGGAACGCCGACAGATTGATGGCTGTAGCGAAGGCGTGACTGGTCTACTGTGCCTTCCTCATCCAGAAACATCTGGGGCATGGCGGTGGCAGGAGCGACTTCGCGGTAGTCGAGGGCCATCGCGGCATTCTTCTCTGCATTATAGATCAGCATAAACCCGCCTCCCCCGAGATTCCCGGCCTGGGGAAGCGTGACAGCCAGCGCAAATCCCACTCCCACCGCGGCATCAATCGCATTTCCCCCGGCTTTTAATATTTCCACACCCACACGGGTTGCCATGGCCTCCTGACTGACGACCATTCCGTGTTCAGCAAAGACGGGATGAAAGATATCCCGGTGGGAAAAGATTGGGGTGTCTTGTGCAAACACATCATCCGAGGTACTCCCTACCAACACACAACAGAACACCAAACACGCCAAGTGCGCCTTGCTTGCCAGTGCCCAAAAAGGTGTGTTGTTCATGTGTGGAACCTTGGACGTTATAATGTCAGACAGTGATTGATACATTTCACAGAGCCAACCACAAAGAAAAACTGAATGGGATTGCGGGAGGCTTCCATCTTCCTCTGAAAATTCAAGTCTGTGATTGACCGAATCTCAGAATACCCTGAAAAGTCATGAAAACAAAACCAGGCCTTTCACCCAACCAGGTACCATTCCATGACCGCCGAGGCATTTTCTATTGAGCCTGCTTCTTGCTTCTCACATCATATTGAGTGAGTATTGGGTGAACAGCAGATAGATGAATAGTCCTCATTCTTTTTCCTTTAACTTCCTGTTTCAATAAGACCTGACCATGATGACCATTGAAGAATCATTTCTTGGCTTTCTGGTAGCTATCGCCGCAGGGGCCTTGATCGGCTTGGAACGTCAACAGGATCTGAGCGTAGAGCGCAAAACCGGCATCGGGGGGGTGCGGACATTCCCCTTGATCGCCCTTGCCGGAGCCATGTCGGCGTTTATCTCCCAGGTCCTTGGCGTGTGGCCCATTATTGCCACACTCCTGATTCTGGGCGCGCTACTGACTGTGGCGTACGACAAGGAATGGGGTCGGAAGGATCCGCCGGGGATCATTACCCCACTCGCGGCCTTGATCACGTTTCTCCTGGGAGTCCTCGCCCTACTTCCCGCCCTCCCGCTAGATGCCCCACATCGGTATCTCCTCATCGTCGGCAGCGCGGGAGTCGTCATGGCATTGCTGTCATTAAAAGAACGACTGCATCATGTGGTGCAACAAGTCTCCGATGGTGATATCTACGCCACCGCCAAATTCGTCATTTTGGCCCTCGTGGTCCTGCCTCTCCTCCCGAATCGCACCTTCGGTCCTCTGGATGTCCTCAACCCCTTCCATACCGGCATCATGGTCGTCCTCATTGCGGGCATCAGTTTTCTGGGATATCTGTGCACTCGCGTCATCGGGCCCAATAAAGGCCTTGCGACGACTGGCATCCTGGGAGGATTCGTGTCGTCCACCGCCGTCACCATGAGCATGGCCGCTCAAACACGGAAGGACCCGCATCTGGCCTTGCCGGGAGCGATGGCTATCCTTGTTGCATCCAGCACCATGTTCGCCAGGATGCTGGTGATTGTGGGCCTCCTTCAACCGGGTCTGTTCCTGATGCTTCTTGCCCCGTTGGCAGGCATGACCCTCTGCGGGTATGGCATGAGTTTCATCTTATATGGCAAAGCGCAACGCACCACGACCGATGGTCCGGACATCTCTCATCGGAATCCATTCGAATTGCGGCCGGCCTTGGGATTTGGCCTATTGTATGCCGGGGTGCTGTTCATCTCTAAAGCGGCCCAAACATACTTAGGCGATCAAGGGTTGTATGCGTCCAGTCTGTTGGCCGGCACCACCGACGTCGATGCCATCACCCTGTCGATCATCCGATTACAGCAAGATGGGCTCCTGGCTTGGACAGCCGCTACGGCCATCACCCTCGCTGCCATGACGAATACAATTGTGAAGGTGTTGTTAGCAGGATGGTTTGGGGGAAAATCGCTCATGAAATATGTAGCGCCGGGGATGATCGCCATTTTGGCAACCGGTAGCCTCATCTTGATCGTCTTTGGTTTCACGCACCCGTAACTGTGTAGATTCGCAACAATAATCATGGATCCTCGCGCACACGATCGCACACATACCATTCTCAAAGTTCTCGTGGGCTCCCATGCCCATGGGTTGGCCTCCGACGAGAGCGACCGGGATTACCGCCGGGTTTATGTCATCCCGACTGAGGAGATGTTTCAGTTGGGATTCAAATATCCCGCCACTCAGTGGACCAAGGGAGATGGCGATGAAACAGCCTGGGAGGTCGGACAATTTCTTCTGCTGGCAACTCAGGGCCATCCGCTTATTCTTGAAACGTTGCTGGCCCCCGTCATCACGGCCGATGAATGGGGAGAACAACTGCGCGTACTGTTGCCGGCGCTATGGTCGCCACAAAAGGCTTTTGAAGCCTTTACCAACTATGCCAATAATCAACGCACCAAATTACTGGATAAGAAAGATGGACGTCCGGCAAAGTATGCGGCCGCCTATATCCGGGTTCTCTACAACCTGTGTGAATTGCTCAAGTCAGGAAGTTTTCACATCCGCATTGCGGACACGTCGGCGGGAGAACGACTGACTCACATCAAAAATGGGCAATACCGCTTAGGCGAAGTGATGGATTGGGGAGAGGAACTCACGCAGCAGGCACAACAGTTGACTTCTAAATGCCGGGATGAGAGTGATCGGCCACGCATCAATGCCTTCCTGGTGGCCATTCGCCGCGCGTTTCTCACCCCTTAATAGGATGTTGAAACAGCATGCCCTCAGGATTGTCGAAGGGTCTGCCAACGGCGTTCTTATTGCTCGAACCCCTCAGCGTAGATCAACCGGCCAGAGAACTCACTCTCCAACTGACCTGGAAATGGGCGACCGATCACAAACACGACCACTCATTCCACAAGTGGCCTCATCACTGAGGGCCCATCAATCCAACCCATTGCCAGGCCTGTATTTCTCAGACACAGATTTCCGCCATACCCTTACCTCATCCATCTGATACAAGATGAGGTATTAACGATGGGGGCCCAAAAACATGCTGCGTTGGAGAAGAGATACGAGAGATTATTCTCTCCTCTCTGAATGGCTTGATTACCCAACTACAGTGGTATCCCATATTATTTGAAGGGTTCTTTTATGACGACTTTCACTCCTCCAATCGTTCCTGTTACCGCATCCCGAACTTGTTTTCCAGCGCTGGCGCTCACATCTCCAGCCGCCTTAATGGCACTCGTCGCAGCAGCTGAAGCAGCCTCTGTCGTATCGACGCCAATCGCCTTGGCCCCTTCAATGGCTCCCTCTACAGCGTTTTTTGCCGTGATGGCGAGGTCACCTCCGACTTGTGCTGTAGCTTTAATCATGGAGCTCGCTGTTCCACTGATCGTGTCCAGCGCTTTTTCACCAACTTTTTTTGCCCCTTCAAGTGCCCCAACCATACTCCCTTTGACAGTCGATCCTACATCGCCACCAACTTCAGCCGTAGCTTTCACGACGGCCCCTGCGGTATGACTGATCGTCTCCATGGCCTTTTCCCCAACTTCCTTGGCGGCTTGCGCTGCACCGATAACGGTTTCCTTGGCTGTCGTTGCCAATTCACCTCCAACTTGTTTTGCGCCCTTGATGATCGACGTACTGGCATGCGTGATGGCGTCCGTGACGCTCACCCCTAATTCCTTCGCAGCGACGATAGTCCCTTCCATGGCGCCTTTAGCGGTATTGGCAAGATCGCCACCAATATCAGAAGTGGTGTGAATCAGAGTACTGACACTTTTCCCGATCGTTTCAAGAGTAGTTTCCGCGACATCTTTTGTTCCCGTGACGACTCCTATAATGACTCCTTTGGCTGCCGAGCTGACTTCTTCCCCCACTTCGGCAATACCTTTGACTGACCCCACGATGGTATCTTTGACCAAACTTGCCGCTTCCGCCCCCACTGACTTGGTTCCCTTTAAGGCTGCCACGAGCGTCCCGCTTACCAGGTCAAGCAGTGCCTTCGTCACATCACCCGTACCTTGAATGGTCTCGACTATGCAGTCTTTGGTTTTCACAATAATGGATTTTTCTTCAGCCATGATTTTCTTCCTCCGTGATTAAATAATTAGATTTCGGATTTCATTAATGGTAAAAGAATTCTTCATTGAATGTCATCAGCGTAGCACTAAAGCGAACCTGGAATCTCCCCAATTTTGGCTGGAAGGAAAAGTTCGTTTTAGTAAAAAAATAACAAAATCTTGCCACCCCAATCACCTGAACACATACCCGACCCGTCACGAATATTTTTTAGAGGAGCTCACATCCTGTAGATTGGATTCTGATGTCCCTTGTCTTCTTTTGGCGAAACACGCTAGTTTTACAGTCGTGAGGCATCATGCTGTTCGACATGAGTCTATGCCTTTCTTAAACTAGTCAAGGATTTTCATTTATGACATCCGCACAACGCGATTTTTACGACATACTGGGGGTCAAAAAAACGGTCGACGACAAAGAGCTCAAAAAAGCCTATCGTCGACTGGCACGCCAGTATCATCCGGATTTACATCCCGGCGAAAAAAAGGCCGAGATGGAAAAGAAATTCAAAGAGCTGAATGAAGCCTATGAGGTCCTGGGGGATGCGGAAAATAGAAAAAAATACGATCAATACGGCATGAACTGGAAGGAAGCCGAGGCGTATGAACGGGCCCGCCAACAGGGTGGAGGAGCGTATCCAGGGGGAGGGCCTTCTTCCGGATATACTCAAGGAGGTGCCGATTTCAGTGACATCTTTGAGAGCATGTTTCGGCAGGGAGCTCAACGGGAAGGGGCCGGCTTTCGCGGCTTCGCCATGGCGGGGGCCGACCTGGAAGCCAATTTACCGATCTCACTGCGAGAAGCCTTCACTGGCACACGCCGGGCCTTAAATCTTCCTGATGCCAGCGGAACCCCTCGTCCAATCGAAGTCCGCATTCCAGCCGGCGTGCGAGATGGCGAACGTCTTCGCGTGAAAGGGAAAGGCGCGCCGGGTCGCGGAGGAGGACCACCAGGGGACTTATTATTCCATGTACAGATTGCCCCTCATCCCGTGTTTCAACGCAAAGATTCAGATATTGTGGTCACCCTCCCGCTTTGGCCATGGGAGGCCGTATTGGGCACCGACATCCCGGTGCCCACGTTATCCGGAACCGTCCGTCTGAAAATTCCCGCCGGGAGCCAATCCCAACAACGGATGCGATTAAAAGGCAAGGGACTGCCCAAACGAACAGGAGGGCATGGGGATCAATTTGTGGTGCTCGACATCGTCACCCCGGAGACTCCTTCTGCCGATGAACAACTCCTCTATGAGCAATTAGCGAAATTCGATCATCCCGATCCCCGTTCCACCCTTCTTCGTGAGGCCACCCATGACTGAAGAACCAGAACCCACGTTGGAACAGGTTACCGCGGAAATTATCACCTCCGGGCGAATCCGCCGTGAAGAGGTCTGTGCGCGATTGGGAATCGGCGACGACATGCTGGAGGTCTGCTTGCAATGGGCAATTATTCAACCTCCGGAACCCGATCCGCAGGGAACGATTCTTTTTCCGGAAGACGCGCTTGACCGGTTAGGTCGCGGGCTCCGGTTACATCGGGACTTAGGGATTAACTGGCCTGGAGTCAGCGTGGCTCTGGAGTTGTTGGACCGCATTGAAGAACTGGAACAACAGGTCCACGACCTTTCAAGCTTGTAAACTGAGGATTCCCCATTCCCTTTTATTTAGGTTCAAACAGACGAGATTCAATCTGACGTCTACTGAAGGGCCATCACTCCGCAATATGTTTTGGGGCAAAGTGGGGCGGATGACCTTTTCCGATGTGTGGCATGAAGGGACAACTTCAACCGTTCATCCCCTTGAAAAATCTGCAACTGAGGCCAAAAAGACCTTGCTGACATACATTCTCTTTGACTGCTGCCCAGAAAATTTGGATCGGAAGGAACGGCATGAAACTTGTCTACTAAACTTGTTAGAAAAATGAGCGTGATGTCCAAAATTTTTCAACGATAAGAAAAGAGGTAAGATTATGGTTATGCCACGTCAGGGTTATTCCACATCGTACAAAAAGAAAGAACTCACCGGGGGTGATCCCTATTCGATGAAGGGAGCTCCGAAGGGATTACTCCGATGCCCGGAATGTCACGCGGTGTATCATCGCAAGCGTTGGAGTCTTCCAGGAACTTCCTCCTCCCGATCCCCGAAATCAGCAGTCAGCGTCCCTAAAAAACCCACCAAACAAATCATGGTGCCAGAGAGTTTTGTCTGTCCGGCCTGCCGGAAATTACGTGACGGCTACGCGGAAGGATTTCTCGCCATCCACTGGCCCAATTGGGGAACTCACAAAGCTGAGGTCTTAGGCCTCATTCATAACGAGGAAAGTCATGCCACTCGCAACAATCCCCTCGAACGGGTCATGTCGATCCGCACGCGCTCTGACGGGGCGGATATCGAAACCACCACCGAACACTTTGCCCAGCGCCTTGGCAAACACCTGGATCGGGCCTTCAAAGGGAAAATCACCTACCAATGGTCGCACAAAGATAAAATGGCGAGGGTGGAATGGCAAGGGCCCAAACCCACAACACGTGCGCGCCAGAAAACCACAAGGTCAAAAACCAAAAAGTGAAGAGGCCCAACCTCTCTGTCCATTTTCCTCAGTAGGATTTCCGCATGAACCCCGCGCACTTAACCCCTCAGGCTTTGCGGGTGCTGGAGGCGCGATACCTCCAGCGGGAAAAAGACGGAAGCCTTGCGGAAACACCAGAGGCCCTGTTTTTTCGCGTGGCCCAAACGGTGGCGCGGGCTGAAGAAACGCTGGGCAATCGAACCCGACAAGGTTATTGGCAAGATGCGTTCCACCAACTCTTACGCTCATTAGATTTCCTTCCCAACAGTCCCGCCCTGTTTAACGCCGGAAACCCGGCAGGACAATTGAGCGCCTGCTTTGTCCTTCCCGTGGGTGATTCCCTGGAAGACATTTTCGACACGTTAAAACACGCCGCACTCATTCAGCAATCGGGTGGAGGGACAGGATTTTCTTTTTCGTCCCTTCGCCCAAAAGGGGATTTCGTCCACTCGACCGGCGGGGGAGCCTCAGGGCCCGTGGCCTTCATGAAAATTTTCGACCAGACCACAGAACACATCAAACAGGGCGGCAAGCGCCGTGGGGCCAACATGGGCGTCCTCCGAGTCGATCATCCAGATATTCAAGAGTTCATCCAAGCCAAACTCGATGGCACCAGCTTGCGCAATTTCAATATCTCCGTGGGGTTGACGGATCGTTTTTTGGAGGCGGTTCGCCAGGATGGAGATTTTGACCTCATCCATCCCCTAACCAACCGTCCGACCGCACACGTGAAAGCCAAGAGCCTGTTTCAGGATATCGCAGATGCAGCATGGCAAAGTGGAGATCCTGGTCTCCTCTTTCTGGATACCATCAACCGGGCCAATCCCACGCCTAGATTGGGGGACTTGGAGGCTACCAATCCGTGTGGAGAGATTCCCCTCTTGCCCCATGAATCCTGCAACCTGGGCTCACTGAATCTTCCGCATTTCCTGACCAGGGATGCTCACGAACCCTCCATGCATTGGGAAAAATTGGAAAGAGCCGTGCATCAGGCCGTCCGTTTTCTGGATAACCTGATCGAGGTCAATCACTTTCCCACGACGGCAATCGCCTCCCAATCACGGGGCAATCGAAAAATCGGACTGGGGGTCATGGGATTGGCCGAAGCGCTCATACGACTGGGACTGCCGTATGCATCCGACGAGGCACTCCATTTCGGGAGAACCCTCATGAAATTTATTTCGCAGGAAGCGCATCACGCATCGGAACAACTGGCAGAGGAACGTGGAGTTTTTCCCAATTGGCCGCAGAGTGTCTATGCTCCTGCCAATCAAAAAAGGCGCAACGCCACCTGCACCGCCATTGCCCCGACCGGCACACTCAGTCTCATCGCGGGCACCACGGCCAGCATTGAACCGCTGTTTGCCCTCGTCTACCGGCGGTCCCATTCACTCGGCGGCAATCCGTTGAATGAAATGACCCCCCTGTTTTGGGAATCTTGCCGGGCCGAGGGAATGGATACCACACAACTGGCAGAGGAGGTGTATCGCCAAGGAACAATCAGCCACATGGCGAATATCCCCTCGCGCATCAGAGAATTGTTTCTGACGGCATTGGAGATTCCTCCTGAGAAACATCTGCAGATGCAAGCAGCTTTCCAGCAGTATGTGGACAACTCCGTTTCCAAAACAATCAACCTGCCGAAGGACAGCACTCGCGAAGACGTTACTCTGGGCTATTGGCGTGCCTGGGAACTCGGACTCAAGGGTGTGACCATTTTCCGGTATGGGTCGAAGGATTCCCAGGTGATGGAAATCGGAGCAGAGGTCAATCCCCGGCTCTTGGAACAGAGCGCCCATTGCGACCCGGGAGAATGCCGAATATGATACCCCATGTCAGCCATTCCTCGTATTCGCATCCCTGGCGTACTCGATTATGCCGCATGACCATTTACAAGGAGAGCTATCCCATGAAATCTCGCATCATGCTCTGGAGTCTGATTGTGCTGATCGGATGGGTCATACCTACTGGAGCCCAAGAGCCTCAAGTCGGCCCCTTACAAGGAGAAGCCGTGTATCAAGCCCACTGTGTGGGATGTCACGGTATCCAAGGAAGAGGCGATGGGCCGGAGGCGACGAAGCTCATCGTCCCCCCAGCCAACTTTCACCGCCCGGAGTCTCGGGCCAAATCGGAGATGGATCTTCGGTCAGCCATCATCTGGGGACTGGCATTCAGTCCTATGCACGGTTGGTGGGACCAACTGAGCGTCGAAGATATCCGCGCCGTCACCACCTACATCCGGCGATTAGCGCCCTATGAACCTTCAGCGCCATAAAATCCTGAAGGAGACCACGCTAAATATTTCCCAAGGGCTAGATTTAGTTGAATCAATCAGGTTTTAATACAGGAAACCCAAAGAAAGGGTGGGCTTTTTTCTCATCTTTTACCTGAGAGGAATACTTATGGGGGTCGCGACGTTATTCGTTATTATACTGCTGTCTTTTTTAGGATTTAATCCTATGTGGGTGACCGAGACAAAAGCTCAATCAAGTCTTCCCTCTCAAAACGGCATTGCGGCTATGGCCACCACCGAATTGCCCACAGTGTCTAGTGACCAAACAATTCAGGAGGATCCGGTTTGCGACCCGAGCCGCCGGCCAAAAATCACAAAAATTGAACCTGATGAGTTTCAGGCGGGTGCTAAAGTGGTGATCATTGGAGAAGATTTCGGACAAAAAAAAGAATGTCTGCATTCGGTGACGTTTGGGTACGAAAATGCGAAGGATTTCACTCTGAAGGGAAATGAGAGAATAGAGGCCACGGCGCCCGACAACCTTTCCACAGGAATGATTTTTGTGAATGTGGAGACCGGAGGAGGTGCTGCACGAAAAGCCGTGCTGGTTAAGAAAAAGGAATAGACCGTGCCCACGGCAGCACATCATTCAGCAAGAGCGAAAGGTACACAAGAAAACATGAGGTGCCAAAAGAGTAAGGACGACATTTGGGGAACTTGTGAACAGGCCTCATAGGTCAACCAGGAGGTGGGACTCCAAAATTTTCATGCTGAATTTTTTCCGATGAAACACTTGAACTCATCCGTCTGGACAGTCATCGGCTTTACAGCCATGGGCTTGATGCCCTTCCTCCCGGCTCTGGCTGAAGAAAAGCAGATTCAATCCGGCAAAACGCTCTTTCACCACTATTGTCAAGAGTGTCATGGACCACAAAGGGACGGGAGAGGGGGGTTACGTCCGTTCCTGGAACAGGACCCCGCCAATTTGACCTCGCAAGCGACACAAGCCAAAACCGACCAGGAACTCATTTCCATCATCAAAAACGGGGGTGGAGTCGAAATGCATGGCTGGGCAGACACGTTTACCGATGAACAAATCCTGGACCTCGTACACTACCTTCGCGCGCCCTCTCCATAACGCTTGCACAGCAGAGGATCTCTATGAGGTATGAAGCGGGTGATGGAGCTTGCCGCAGCAAGGCCTTATCCCAAAACCCATTCCAGATACACGGCATAGACGACCGTTTGGAGAATCGTCAACGGCACCCCGATCCAAGCAAAGGTCCAGAAACTCAAGGTATGCCCTTCCTGCTCCGCCCGCTGAATGATAATCACATTACTGGCGGCACCAAGAATACACAGGTTGCCCGCAATGGTACTACCAGCGGCCAACGCTAAAATGGCTGGAAGGAAACCTGGGGCCTCAGACACCAGGGGCAGATACAACGCCACCAACGGAACATTCGAAATCAGTTGGCTCAAAACGATACTGAGCCCCAGGATGGAAGGCAGGGACGTGAGATCCACCTGGAGATGAGTCTTCCAACCCTGGAATACTCCCGTCTGCCAGACACTCGCCATTAAGACGAACATGGATGCAAAAAAGAGCAGTGTGGACCAATCCACCTGCCTCAATAATTCCAGACGCCGTCGACTACACACCAGCAGCGGCAACGCGGCAGCCATGGCCAGATAGCTCAGCCGTAACTCCAGCGGCACAGCCAGGGACACACACGCGATCTTCACCGCAATCAGGCCGAGTATCAGGAACAACGCCAGACGGGCCAGGCGAGCCAGGGCGGGATCACTTATGGCCACCACGCTATGCACGAGGGTGGTGGCATGAAACGCCGTCGGCCACATGACCCGTAAGACCACATACGCCAACACCAAATTGAGAAGAGTGGGGAGCGCCAGGGCCTGAAGAAAAGTCAGAAAGGGAGCCGGAACCGGTCCGTCAATCGCAATCAAGAGATTTTGTGGGTTCCCGATAGGGCTCAATACGCTCCCGGTCGTCACGGCCACGGCTAACGTCATCAGGAGCAAGCGGGGCTCGAGGCGATGTTCACGGGCCAAACGCAGCACCAGAGGCGTCCCGACGATGGCCAACGTATCGTTCATCAATACCGCCGAAGTGAGCCCTGCCCCGAATAAGATCGTCAGGACCAGCCCATCGGCTGATTTCACCCGATGCAAAATCCCGTAGGCGAGCGCGGACAGGTATCCGCTAAGAATCAACGACTCCCCCACCACAAACATCCCGAACAAAAACACCATCACATCCAGATTGATGGCCTCCATGGCCCCAAGGGGTGAAATCTGGCCGGTCACCAGAACCAACACGGCGCCGGCAGTCATGGCGTGCCAGATCTTCACAGGAACGCCACCAATGTTCCGGAAGGCGATAACCAGGAACACACCCAGCAAAATGAGCAGGGAAATGTTCATGCGGATGATGTCATCAATACCGGTTGCCCAACAAGCAGTGAGAGAAGAGGTGAATGTGATAGTCCATCAGGAAAGGTTCACCACGCATTATAAACGGGACGGAGGTATCTGGGAATTCCCTGTTGCCCTCAAGAATGGATTCAGACAAGGGGAAGTTTGGAGGAAGAACTTTTGGCAGGCGTTAAGAATGCACCAGAATGTCTACGCTCTCTGCCTCCTCACTGAAACTCCCTGCACAGCCCGGACACCATGACAGTGACCCACGCACCGTTTGTCCACGACTCCCCGGATTACTGCCGGATATCGAGAAACCTGACGATATCGTCCTGGATATCCGGGCTACTGACTCACTCGGTATGTCCGGCCTCATATTCTCATAGGGTGGGCAGAAAGGTCTGGCGATAGGCTGATGAAAGCCATAAGGATCACACCGTGACCGTTCCATCTCCATCAGCATGGACCGTGTGTAGGTTTCGTGCAGGACCTGAATCGACCGAGTTGTGATCATCAAACAACAAGGATTCGCTGTCTTTGCTCTGATTCCTCGCCAACACTCCCCTGGCCAAGGTCGATGTGCCTTTCGCATACAAATAAAAAATGGAAGAATGATGTGAACTTAGTGTTGAGAGAGGCGCCTGAAGAAGTTCAAAAAAGTGTTGCGATCGATGAAGCCAAAATGACAAAAAGGCGTCATATTGTTGGAGACCCGTTGTCGGTTCAGCAATGAGCCAGAGACGTCAGTGGAGGAAAGCGGGACCACCAGGACATCATCAAGAATGCCGTCGGATTGCAAGTCGATTGCCCCCTCAAATTTTACGTCAGGGAGGGGCAGAGTCAACGATTGATCGCCTAACAGAGCCTGGCTGACCGAAATGAAAACCAGACGCCCATCTACCTTGGGGATCAAACCCGTGCGACAAATAACTTGGGCACCACAATAATTGCCGACGCAACGGTGGAAGCATGATCCAGCACTGTCTTGGCGTGCCAGCTACAGCCGGACAACCATACGATTAGTAGCACAGAGAGGAACTTCGTGAAGGACTGAAATCCTCGAATAATTTTCATGGCACTCCGGGGCCTATTCCTGATGCGTGAAGTGTCAGAAATAATCGTGAGGTGCCTGGTCATCGTTGCCCTCACTCCTAACAATGTAGGGTAAACGTCAGAGGGCAGGAAGTGACTTAGTACTGAAATCTCCGCTCACAGACAGCCCTCGCCTACAACATTGGGAGCCATGGAAGAACCATGTGGAAGCATGGTTAACCTGCGAGCCTAGGTTTCCTCATCGCCCTCAAGACAATTGGTACATTCGTCCATTTTGGGGTCGCCATGACGGCTGCAATAATGACGACCGCATTGCCGACAGGTCATAAAGCTCATTCGTATTAAATCCGCATTCTCACACACATAACAGTTCTTTTCTCGTTTTGCTTTTGGCATCGTTCTTCTCCTTAGATAGCAATCGTCTCAAGTCATCTCAAGACATATGGCGCACACGCACAAAGGCGGAAAAACCGGTATTGGGCCAACGATTAGAGTGTGTCACGACCAAGAAAGGCGCTGGACACTCATGATGAAATTGGCGTGAACGTCAGGGAGGGCGTGCATCTCGCATAGAGGCGGGGAGCGGACGCTGATCCGTAACAGGAGGGGGAGCCTACCGCATGACCCAACCTCCTGGCAATAATCGTCCAACCCTTGACAGCTTTACCCCTTCAACGGGATCGGGACGCGGCAAAAACATGGTGGGCCTGGCCTCGTTCAGCGGATGAGGGTACAATCCATTTCCCACGTTTCACAGACCCCTCAGCCCTTCTGTGGCACAACGAGAGGTAACCAAGATCCTACGGATCATTCAATTTTTAAGACAGAAGGTCACTATTCGATTGCAAATTGTCGACATTTTGGGTATGTCTATCCTTCCTAAACCCGTGCCTGTTTTAAAAAAGCCCAAACTCCTACGGACATTGACGAAAGGCAAAGGTATTTCTTGGCACAAATCGGGTAATTCCGCTACGGTGGTCGCTAAGAGTGGGGCCACATGCCGGCAAAGAGTTTGACGCTAATCCGTTGTATCCGGGTCCATTCCATCAACAGTTGGTGACCTGCGAGAGGGAAGAACGCTTCGCTCTCCATGGCCATTGTTACGGTCATCGATTGCAATGTTCTCAATTGTTCCAGGATGAATGGGGAGCCGGAATCCTTCTGGTACAGCTGTGCAGCCTTTGCGTCGGTCGCATGCGTTCAGACAAGAGTGGCTTCCCGGCTTAAGAATCGGGTATGCCCAGTATCACATCAGGGAAGATCTCAGGGATGGTCTCAAACGCTATGAGGCACGACCCTGTGACAACGAATGTCTTTATTAAGAAAGGAAGTTCTTTATGGCATGTACTCGATGTGGCGGACTGATTGTGAAAGAGTCCGTCTATGATAGGGAAGGCAGCAGTCAGTTAGTCCTCATGGACCGTTGCCTCCAATGCGGCAACATTGAGGATCCCGTAAGCGCGCGCAATCGTTCGCAGTCGCCCGTACCTCCGTCCCAGAAAGGCAAAGTCCGCCGCATCCCTGAACATCCCAGGACTCCACTGGAGATGGCCGAGGGATAAGCATGCAGCTACGCCGGCACCAGCAGGAATTAGCGGACATCTGCGAGGAAATTCTAGGCGGACGAGGCGTGACAGACATCGTGTGTGCCGTCACACCCGGTGGAGGAAAGAGCCTGCTGCCTCAGATCCTGGCGGCACGCTTGATTCCGGCAATTGCCGACGCCCTATGTTGGATTGTCCCTCGCAGTGTCTTGCAGGACCAGGGCGCTCGTGGCTTTCAGGATCCCAGCCACCGGACGCTGTTAGGCCATCGGCTTGAGGCCATGATGACCACCAACCAGGAACATCCGACGAGGGGGTGTGCGGCCTATGTCACGACCTATCAAGCACTGGCAGCCGACACCCGCAAGATCAACGCCAAAGAATTCCGCCGCAAGCGATACATTCTCGTTCTGGATGAACCGCATCACCTCGAAGAGGGAGGCCTGTGGCATGAGGCCATTCAGCCACTCTTCGACCAGGCCGTTCTGCGAGTATTAATGAGCGGAACGTTCGAACGTGGTGAAAGCACACCGATCGCCTTCCTGCCGTATTCCACCACCGATCGAGGAGACCGGCTTGACTGGGATAGCACGGAATCGCGCGCCGTCATTCGCTACACCTTAGCCGATGCCCTGCGCGAACAGGCCTGCATCGATCTGACCGTCCATTACGCGAACTGTCAGGCGACCTGGTTAGACGCCCAAGGCGCCGAGCACCATGTCGAAAGCCTGGCGCATGCCGGAAAACAGACCGCAGCGGCACTCCTGACGGCGCTGAAGACGGAAGCCGCCCTGGAACTCTTGAGCACCGGCGTGAAGAATTGGCAGGTGCATCGCACCACCCATCCCCGATCGAAACTGCTGGTGGTGGCCGCCAATATTGAGCAGGCGCAGAAGTATACGGCCTGGCTCCAGGAACGAGGAGTCCCTGCCCGGATTGCGACGAGCGACGATTCCACAGCAGCCTATCAGGCAATCAAAGCCTTTAAACGACAGGGAAGCGGAGCAGTGGATTGCCTGATTACGGTGGCCATGGCCTATGAAGGCCTGGATGTGCCGGCCATTACCCATCTCATCTGTTTGACGCATATCCGGACCAAGCCATGGATCGAACAGGTCGTTCATCGAGCCACACGCATGGATCCGCTGGCGGGACCCTATGCGGAACAACGGGCCTACATTTTCGCTCCGGACGACCGGCCATTCCGGGAATGTTTGGGATACATCCTGGCGCAACGCACAACGGCGCTTGCCGGCAGCACATCATCGACACAGGCCCTCGGAGAAGGGGCATACCCGGATGGCCATGGCCTCCTCCCGATGACCGATCGGGCGGAATCAAGTATCCAACCCTTGCGGTCCGGCGTCCTCGAAATGCGCAATCAGGGGCTGTGGGCGAATCTGGCCCCACCGGGCCAAACGGAAACCTATCAGGAGACCCCGAAAGAGCGATTAGATCGATTGCGGAAAAAGATCGAACAGCATGTCCGGGCGCACGAACAATCGCGAAAACTCTCACATGGCACGGTGAACCGGGCGGTCTACACGCAGTTCCGGAAATCGCGCACGGCCATGACCGAATCCGAACTCCAAAAAGTCATGCAGTGGGTCAATAAGATCTATCCACTCTAAGCCAATTTCTTTAAGCAGGAAGTCTATTCAACATGTCCATACAATGGTTTCCCGGTCACATGAATGTCGCGCGCCGGGAAGCGGCCAAAGCAATGGAAGCGATCGATGTCCTGGTCGAAATACTGGATGCACGCATGCCGGACGCCAGTAGCAATCCATTGATTACGGAACTGCGGCTGCAGCGCCAGCGTCCCTGCCTGAAAGTGCTCAACAAAGCCGATCTCGCCGACCCGGTCGTCACTCAAGCCTGGCTGAACGAGTTCAACCGGGAACCTGATGTCAACGCCGTCGCCCTCTCCTGCAACCATGCCGGCCAGGCCGCCAGAATCCCAGGTCTGTGTCAGCTCCTTGCCCCGCATCGCAACAGCACTTCCAAGCCGCTGCGCATGCTCATCATGGGCATCCCCAACGTCGGCAAATCCACGCTCATGAATAGCCTGCTCAAACGCCGCCTGGCCAAGGTCGGCAATGAACCCGCCGTGACCAAAGTCCAGCAACGCCACACCCTGAACGAC
>JAOTTP010000084.1 GCA_029864405.1 Nitrospirota bacterium | reverse complement strand
ATGGGAAAACCTGGGATGTCATTGCACAACTGTTCGAGACCGCCTCCCGGAAACATGGGTTTCAGGACAGTCCCGAGCCCCCCATTCCCTCTACCTTTCGACGGCCAGGACCTACGCAACTCTCCCTGTTTGAGCATCCTCCCTCCTAACACCTTCCGCCTATACGCGGTTTGGCAAGACCCCGAGCCCTTCAGTACAATCACCCTCTGACAATTTTTTCTTGCTCACTCGGAACCAAAGGAAACACCCCAACTCATGATTCTCCTCAATCGACCCTCACATATCTTGCGTTACCTGGTTTTTACATTGCTCGCCATTACCCTCCTCGGGTGCAGCGAAGACAAAACACCCTGGCAACTCCGCACCGAACAAGGCACGACCCTCATGGAACAGGGAAAATTCCCGGAAGCTGAACAGGAACTGCAGGCTGCGCTCGAACTGGCGGAACAGTTTGAAGGGCAAGACCCTCGCCTCACACAGTCCATTACCAATCTCGCGATTCTGCACAATGCGAAAGGTGAGCCAGAACAGGCTGAAGCCCTTCTCCTGAAGGCTGTGGCCATTCATGAACAAGGACCAAACCCTCAGACGGCCGAGTTAGCCGCCAGCCTCAGTAATCTGGGCGCGTTGTACGTCACTCAACAGAAGTTCGACCAGGCTCAAACCTCGTTTGAACGAGCCTTGACCGTTCGGGAACAGGCATTGGGTCCTGATAACCCTGACGTCATCCGTGACCTGGAAAACCTAGCCGCGATGTTTGTCCGGCAATCCCAGTATGCCCAGGCTGCACCCTATCTGCAGCGCGTCCTCGACAGCAGGGAACGAACCACAGGACCAGAGGCGCCTGAACTCGTTGAACCACTCAATAATCTCGCACTCCTGCATCGAGCCCAGGAACAATACGACCAGGCGGAGGCGTTATTACTCCGGGCCTTAGCGATCAAAGAAAAGCAAATTGGCCCCACCAATCCCCATCTCCTTGGCAGCCTAAATAACCTCGCCCTTCTCTATAGTACGGCCAAACAATTTTCCAAGGCGACGCCTCTCTTGGAACGCATGCTCGCCATTACCGAAGAGGGCTTTGGCAAGGAACACCCGCGGGTTGCCATCACCCTCAATCAATTGGGGGAAATGTATCGGTTACAAGACCAACCCGAGCAAGCCATCCCGTTGATCCAACGCGCCATTGCCATTATTGAAAAAGCAGAAGGACCGGAACATTCAGGCCTGACCGGCCCCCTCAATAATTTAGGCCTCCTGTATGTCACCACAGGACAATATGAAAAAGCCGAGCCCTTGTTTCAACGGACCATCACCCTCACGGAGCAGACCATGGGGCCAGACCATTTCCGTGTCGAACGAGCGCTGAGAAATTACACTGCCCTTTTGCGAAAAATGGGGCGTACCGCGGACGCCGTCACGCAGGAAGCCCGGGCCAATGCCATCCACGAAAAAAACAACCCCACACTGACTTCTTCTCCGGGGTAATACCATTGTCATTCTGAGCCATTCGGCAAGGCTCAAGGCCAAGGTCCACCGAAGGATCTGGCTAAGCCGTGGCCTCGTCAACCTGGGCACAGATCCTTCGCCGCAGGCTCAGGATGACAAGTTGGTTGGGGGCGACTGCATCCCTGCCAATCGTCGGCGGGAATCTAGCGGAAATGGAGACCAGATGGATGCCCGATAAATAATGTCGGGCATGACCATGGTGGGGATGGAATCCCGGCATTTGTCATCCTGAGCCATTCGGCAAGGCTCAGGCCAAGGTCCACTGAAGGATCTAGCTGAACTGTGGCTTCGTCACCCCGGGCACAGATCCTTCACCGTGGGCTGTAGGATGACCATTCGTGTGACTTGCCCGCAGAGGTGTCGTAACTTTTTTAGATCATCCATCTACTGGCTCTATTCATCTGCCCCTTTCCCGGCAACACCAGAGCCAAGACATTTTGCGAGACGAACTCAGGATGAAGACAGGGAAAATGCCTTGGATTTGCCCTTATCAACACTGCACCTCCCGCAGGGCGTGGTGATTGGCCTGTAATCATGGAATGGTTTTTCTGAAACCATCCTGGAAGGAATGCCTGACCTTAAACCCACATAGTTGTTTCGCCCGAGTGACATCCAGACGGCGGCGCGACTGGCCATTTATGTTCGCCGCTTTGGCTCATTGAGCATTACACCTTGGCTGCCTGACACAATCTAAAACGGTGTCCAATTTTATTAGACCGCTTCACTCCCACTTCACGCCTTACTTCCCACCGTGCTAAAGAGACCTTGAGTGCTCACATAACCCATGGTAACATGTTACCGGGCACCAATAATTAGGAGAGAATAAGAATGGCTCCTCATACTCCCACCCACAAGAAAATGCAGGATTACCGCCGTCGACTCAGGGCTGCAGGATTACGCCCTGTTCAGATTTGGGTGCCTGACACACGATCGGCACATTTCGCTGAGGAAGCCCGTCGCCAATCCCTATTGGTCAGCCGGCACGAGTCTGAACAGGAGACCCTCGATTTCATTGAAATCGTGGCCGACATGTCACCACCCCAATGAAACGCGGCGATCTCGTTATCGTATCGGCACCAGGAGATTACGGAAAGCCTCGCCCAGCCGTTATCATTCAGTCCGATATTTTCAATGAGACCCATGCCAGTATCTTGGTCTGTTTGATTACAAGCGAGAGACAAGACGCTCCGTTATTTCGGATTGATGTCCAACCAACAGAAGAAACCGGTCTCAAGGTGGCCTCACAAATCATGATAGACAAAATCGTCGCACTACGGCGGGAGCGCATTAGTCAACACATTGGGCAAGTCAACGATGAGACCTTGATTCGCCTCAATCGCAGCTTAGCGTTGTTTATCGGCTTAGCATCCTAGCTGCGTGTTTCGACGTGTGTGCAAAACAGAAACTCACCCGCAAGGAGGCTGAGGCTCGGACTCAGGTTTTCGTCAAATAGAAGTCTCACTCGTCTGTGGAGACAGCAAGCATCCGTTCTCGGGCTGCCGCTAACTCAAGTGTCGCGCGAAGATCCTGGCGGAAGAGGCTGGGAAAATCCCATCTTCGGAAATATCACAAGCTAAGTACTCCAGAAGGATCTAGCTGAATTGTGGCCTCATCAGCCTGGGCTCAGATCCTTCGCCGTGGGCTGTAGGATGACAGACGGATTTAAAAAAACGCCTATGCGCCTTGCACGAGCAAACATGCTGTCTCAACCCGACACAACCTCGTGGTAATCACTCATCTCGGAAATCTTCTAGCGGCCATCGACGTTCATCGCCATGAAATAGAGGCATGCAACTCTCTTGACACTTTTTATTCAATCTCCTATGGTTGCGCCTCAACGCTGACATCCCCCGACACCATATTGGAGTTTCCTCTCCAGAGCATTTGATGACAGGCCGGATGATGACACGTCACGCTTCTCCTTCCTTGCTGCACGCTCTCAGAATTCTCAGCACGATGGTGCTCTTAGCCTTCACACAAGGCTGTACGACGAACCTCAAAGCCATTCAAGATTTCGCGAATCTTTCGGCAGAATCCGCTCAGTACACGACCCTGGTGGATGAATACCTGGAGTTCCCCAATCGGCAAAAACGTTATCAACCCCCAAGTCGCTATGCCAATCTTGACGCCATGGCCCAGGACCGTGCCACGCAAAAAACGTCGTTACTTTTGCGACAGTCCATTCTTGAGACATACATGGAATCCCTGGGACGTCTGGCGGCTGATGAAGTCGTGGATAACACCGAAGAACTGGGGAAACTCTCCTCGGCCTTAGAGGCTCAAGCCGCCACCAATCCAAAAGAGGCAGAAGCCTATAAAAAAATAGCCGGCATGGTGACCACGGTGGCCGTGAAACGATGGCGACAACGTCAACTCCAGGATCTCATTGAACAATCCAATGCGCCGATTCAACTGATTCTCGGATCCCTACAACGCATCGTGTCAGACGGATTTGGTGGAGATCACCAAACAGAAGAAGCCGCCATCCAAAATTATTACATGACCCTGACCATGGAATCACAGGACCCCGCAGGCAAGGCCGCGTTAGCCGAATGGAAAGAATTCAGGATGTCCCAGGTACACGAACGGTCTGAAGCCGTCCAAACCTACGTTAAGGTCTTGGCTAATATTTCTGACGGACACCAGCGGCTCTTCGACCAACGTCAGAATTTAAGCAAGAAAGAGGTATTACAACAGGTTGGGGACTCGGTCAAAGATCTTCGAACATTACTGGAAACCATTAAAAAACTGTAAGCGAGGACTGCGATGCCCTTGAGCGCTGAAGACGCCTTTGAGTTATCCAAACAATTCCGGGATCTTGGCATCAACCTGGGAAATTATCGGTTTGCCAACTGGAACACTTTTACTCCGACGCAGCGGCGGGATTTGGAAGACGAGGAATGGTCACTCTTGAACTCTTCTTCAGATATGACGACGAAAGCCGTGGGATTAGCCCTGGAGGAATCAGAGGTCAATATTCAAAACATTCACAGTTCGGTGGGCAAAGCTAAACGCGCAATCAAAAAGTTAGAAAAGGTAAGTGAGGTCATCAATGTCGCGGCGGCGACGGTGGGACTGGCTGCAGCCATCGTGGCCAAGGATCCTGGCGCCATTGCCAAAAACACCAAACTTGTCCTTAAAGCTGCCAACGTCTAGTCTGCTCTCTCATCGCGGTCTTCCCTGCATGACTCACCGTGTCACCGTTGATTGCATCAAACGATTCGCGTGCGGCGGGGAAAACCCTTGAAAACCCCGATGCCGCTCTGCAAGTTCTAAGACCGAAAACGCGTGACCATTCACCTGCTCGGGAACCGAAAAAATCTGCCGCAAATCTCCGCCCCGTTCCCCCACAATCTGTCCCGCAAACTTCACCCCTTTCGCAGTCAACCGTTGAATACTTGTCTCAATATCCGCGACGCGCACGGCAATATGATGCAGCGTTCGATCCCCGAATTCCTTGACCCATCCGGGAATAATACTCGTCCTTCCCCGTTCATCATCATACGCCTGATCCACAAATAACGCGGGGCACCCCGGCGCCCGATAGACCTTGGCCCACCAATCCTCATACTCCAACGTTTCAGCATAGGCATACCCCAATAACAGAAATTCCTCGGCGCGTGGATCAATCGACCCTGTGCGTATCGTGATATGATCGACCACCGGAAACAGACCAATCCCAATGTCCTCCAAGGCCTTACTCATCATGGCGGCCGCATGATTTTTGGCGACATAGTCGTCAATATAGCGAGTGATGACCTGTTCGAGTTCGATCCCCTGCTTCATGACGTTCCCTCCCGGTTAGTCCATAGAAAATGCGATACTTTGCGCCAAGGGCAGCTCGGTCCCCCAATTGATCGTATTGGTTTGCCGACGCATATACGCTTTCCAGGCATCGGAACCGGCCTCGCGCCCCCCGCCCGTGTCTTTCTCCCCGCCAAAAGCGCCTCCAATCTCGGCGCCAGAGGTGCCGAGGTTCACATTGGCAATCCCGCAGTCACTGCCTTGTGCCGACAAAAATTGCTCGGCATGCCGCATGTGTAAGGTAAACAGAGAGGATGACAACCCTTGGGGCGCCTGATTCTGAAGGGCAATCGCGTCATCCAGTGTGGAATACGGCATCACATACACAATCGGCGCAAAGGTTTCCCGCTGCACAACTTTCCACTGATTCTCCGCGCGCACGATCGTCGGCTCCACAAAAAACCCCGGGCCCTCTCTCACGCCCCCACCGCAGAGAATCTGTCCACCATCCTGAACCACTTCCTCAATGGCAATGCGAAATTCTTCCAATGCCCGCTCGTCGATCAGCGGCCCCATCAAGACACCTGGCTCCAAGGGATTGCCCACCCGCACCTGCCGAAAGGCATGAAGCAGCCGTTGCACCACCTCTTCGTAGCGAGCCTCCTGCACAAACACGCGTCGGGTCGTCGTACATCGCTGCCCGGCGGTGCCCACCGCCCCGAACACAATCGCCGGAATAGCCAGATCCAAATCTGCCGTCTCATCGACAATCACGGCATTGTTCCCGCTGAGTTCCAACAGGCTGCGTCCCAATCGCTGCCCCACGACTTTCGCCACCTTCCGACCCACGGGCACAGACCCGGTAAACGAAATCAGCGGCAACCGATCATCGGCCACCATCGTCTGGGCCAGTTCAACTTGATCGGTAATGAACACGGAAAAAATTTCCGGCACGCCCTGCTCCTTCATCACCTGATGGCAGATATGCTGAACCGCCAACGCACAGAGCGGCGCCTTCGGAGAAGGTTTCCACACCACCGTGTCGCCGGCAATGGCGGCCAGAAACGCATTCCACGCCCACACGGCAACAGGAAAATTAAAGGCGGTAATGACCCCGACCACCCCGAGGGGATGCCACTGTTCATACATACGATGCCTGGCACGCTCAGAGGGCATCGTCAGGCCATACAACATACGGGATTGACCCACGGCGAAATCCGCCATATCGATCATCTCCTGCACTTCGCCGAGGCCTTCAGCCTTGATCTTCCCCACCTCCATCGACACGAGGGAACCCAGCGCATCTTTTTTCGCGCGAAGCGCCTCCCCGATCAACCGGACCACTTCACCGCGCTTCGGAGCGGGAACCTGGCGCCACTCCTGAAAAGCCCGTCGGGATTCCTGCACGAGCGCCTCGTAATCTTTTCCTGAACACCGGTGCACCTGAGCCAGGACCTGGCCCGTCGCGGGGTTGACCGAATCCAACAGACCCCCACTGGTGGTCGACACCCATCCCCCATGGCCGGAACAGGCGCCGGCATTCACCGCGTTCAGCCCTAATTCATGTAAGACATCCATCATACCCCTCATCTCCTGTGACGCAGCCAAGGCTCATCCCGAACACGAATCATCCGTTTGAAACAACCGCCCGAACCGGTTGGCCAATATCGAGGGGAGAGCAAACGTCTCTTGCGTCACAAATCCCCGATACTGCCCGGGATGCGCAAAGACCAGATCCACCACACTGCACATCCCGGCCGCTGTCGTGACCTGAATCGCAGACCACAGCTTTCCGGCGATCGTGCGCGGATAAATTTTTTGCACAAAATTCTCTTCAAACAGTTCTCCCTTTCGCAGACCCGTGACCGAGGTATAAATCAGGACCACATCCTGCAAGGTCTTCGGCACGGCCTTTTCCAAAATACGTTTCAAGGTCTCCCGGTCATCATTGAGTTTCAGATCATTCATCAACAGATGAATTTTTTCACAATGACCGGGATAGCGCAGCGTCTTATAATTCATCGTCCGCACCTTGCCGGCATAGGTGTCCGCTAAGGTCCCCAACCCGCCCGAGGTGTTAAAGGCCTCGTATAACAGGCCATCGATCGAAATGGTTTCGTATCCTTCCAGAGGCAGCAACAACACTTCCTGACTATCCTCAATCCCATAGCACCGATTGCCATATTCATTGATCAAGCCGTCCGTCGACCACGTCAGCGAATATTTCAACACGTTGCTGGGATTGACGGGCAAGGCCCCCACCCGCATCTTCACGATATCGACGGTATCAAAACGGGTCATCAACTCATGCGCGACAATGCTGATAAATCCTGGCGCCAGGCCACATTGCGGCACAAATGCGGAAGACGTCCCCTCACTCACCTCACGAATCTTCCTCGTGACTTCCACATCTTCCGTCAGATCAAAATAATGCGCGCCACGCGCGCGAGCCTGCTCTCCCACGGCCTGATTACAATAATACGGAAGACTCGAAATAATTCCATCAGGCCCGACGGATTGAATATATCGACCCAGAGCCTTCGAATCCTGCACATCCACGCACGACACCTGAAATGGCCCATGCCCAATATCCTTGTTCAGCCGGGCGACCACCTCTGGATCCACATCCCCCAGAAACACGTCAAATTCTCCAGACTCCACCAACAACGTGGCAATCAGGGACCCGATTTTTCCGCCTCCGAGAATACAAATTTTAGGCATACACAACCCTTTTCCAAAATTCACCATATATTTTTATTCTACCCTTTTTCACACTCCTGACAGTAGCCTTCAACCTGAAGAGCCCCCTTTCCCATAAAAATCTGCCTGTCATCCTTGGCCAGCAGGCGAAGGAGGTCGTCATTACCCGACATGTGTAATCGGGAATCCATCTGTTCTTCATTGAAGATGGATCCCCGCTACCTACCTGCGGGGATGACCGAAGGGAGTTGTCATCCTGAGCCAGCGGGCGAAGGATCTGTGCCCAGGTGGACGGTCCCACGGCTCAGCGAGATCCTTCGTTT
>JAOTTP010000141.1 GCA_029864405.1 Nitrospirota bacterium | reverse complement strand
GTGAAAATTAAGGCTTCACGAATATCCAGGCCAAACGACGAAAGGACGCCACAAAATGTGGCAAATTCGGAAAAGTAATCATAGGCCACAATTGTCAATTGATAGCGATGGTGGGGGAGAGATTCCCACTCGATCGCACAAGCTTGAGCCAGACTCAGTTGATGAACTAAAGACACATGGCGTGCAGTCGTAGGCAGCGAAAAGCTGGAAAAGTAATCAGGGTCCATGCCCCGAATGAAATCTTCAATCAGCTTCGGCGGCAGGTCGGGGCAGAGGGCGTGAATGGGCTGAACAGAATCTTCTGAAGTCATCAGCGTGAGTATACTGAAAATTTTTGTCGTTGTAAGGCCTGGCTGGGTCTCGTATAATTTCTCGTCTTCATGAAACCTTCCCCACCACACATTTCTCAACAACGGGCACGTGGGAAAAAAGTGAGCAACACGGATTTTCCTAATCCTACGCCTATTTTGCTGGCGAAGGACCTGGCTTCGACCGAAGTGGCTCGACTGCTCCAAGCCTATGGGATTCACGATTGGAAACGAGCCGACCACAATTTGCAGGCCATGGCCGGAGAACCCAGTACTCGCAAAGCTTTAGCGAATATTTTTCCCAGCCTACTTTCCAGTCTGTCGCAGACAGCCGATCCCGATCAGGCCTTGAATGAATGGGAACGCTATGTGGATTCGGGTATTCATCGCCTGCAACTCTTTCAATATCTAGAGCAAGTGCCGCATGTGATTGGGGCCCTGAGCACGGTCTTTGGTAACAGTCAGGCCATGGCCCAAACACTCATACGTGATCCTTTATTGGTGTATTGGATAGAAGATGATCGAGTCCTCGTTCGACGGCAAACAGGTTCCAATCTGAAGGGAGCCGTACAAGCGGCGTTGATAGCCGTGAAAAGTTATGAGGCCAAGTGCGAAGCCTTGCGTCGGGTGAAACGACGAGAAATGCTTCGCGTCGGTATTCGGGATCTCCTTGGCATTGCCACACCAATCGAAACGTATACGGTGTTGTCAGATTTAGCAGCGGAGGTGATTCAAGCAGCTTATGAACTGGTTGATCAGGAGCTTCAGCGTCAGCATGGAAGCTGGGAGCCTCCAATCTCAACGCAGGCGAAAAATCGAATAGGCTTTTCGGTACTGGCCATGGGAAAACTGGGTGGCTGGGAACTCAATTATAGTTCGGATGTGGATCTGATTTATGTCTTTCAGGCCTCTCAACAGATGACGAAAGCAGGGAAAGGACAGCAGGCGCTTTCGGGCCCAGATTTTTTCCATGCGCTGGCCAGGGAGTTAACCAATGTGTTATCGGCCTCCACCTCTGAAGGGGCATTATTTCGGGTGGATATGCGGTTACGTCCCGAAGGACAGGTTGGGCCATTAGCCTGTTCCGTGGAAGATGCCTGTCATTATTATCAAACACGGGGTCGGACCTGGGAACGCTTGGCATTTCTGAAGGCCAAACCCATTGCAGGCGATCTTCGCATTGGGCAATCCCTGATCAAAAAATTAGACAAGTTTGTGTATGGCACAAGAGAAGAGGCCCCTCAGGTGTTCATGGCCATTCATGCCCTCCGCTCGCAAATGGTGGCGAAGATCACTCGCCGAGGAGAACTGGAGCGGAATGTGAAGTTAGGTACAGGTGGCATCCGGGAAATTGAATTTATTGTGCAGAGTCTTCAGTTGCGGTGGGGCTATCAGTATCCCAGCATTCGAGATCGCCAAACCTTAAAAAGTTTGATGAAATTAATGAAGGTGGAAAAATTAAAAATTGGTGTGGTGAAGCAACTCAAAGAATCCTATCTGTTTTTACGTAATCTCGAGAATAAGATTCAAATGGTGCACGAGTTACAAACGCACCTGCTGCCTGCAAAAACCGAGGAGATCGCCAAATCTGCCATTAGAATGGGATTCCCGAAAGGGGAAACCATCAAACAGACCGCTGAATATTTGCTGGCCGACTATCGTGGGCATACCCAAACGGTTCACCATCTCTACCAAGAAATCGTCAAAGCGGGTGAGTCCAGTTAAGTCAAATGGATCGGCCATTTCCCAATCGATGTTCTTTCCCTCATCTGTCAGTTCCATCTTGAGACGGCGATCCCGTGATTCCTTTTCAATCAGGGATGTGAGA
>JAOTTP010000140.1 GCA_029864405.1 Nitrospirota bacterium | reverse complement strand
TATCACCGAGAATGGCTCGGCATTTTTTGATCCGCCGAAAGCGATGAATGGCCGGGTCATTGATCCGCTACGGATGCATTATCTGAATCAGCATCTTTGCGCGATCCGGACAGCGATTGAGAAAGGCGTGGATGTACGGGGATATATGGCCTGGTCCCTGATGGATAACTATGAATGGTGCCTTGGTTATGCCAAGCGATTTGGCATTGTTCATGTCGATTTTGAGACCCTTGAGCGTACGCCGAAGGATACAGCCCGATATTATTCGAAAATTATCGAATCCAATGGTGCGGTTCTGGACGAACCCTTCCTGCCTCTTTCGCTGCATACGCGTCATGGCTAGTCTTACTCTAAGAAATATTCACAAGAGTTTTGGCAACACTGCCGTGTTGTCTGGAATTGACCTTGATGTCGCAGATGGCGAGTTTACGGTGATTGTCGGCCCTTCGGGGTGCGGCAAGTCCACCCTGTTGCGAACAATTGCCGGTCTAGAGGATCTCGATAAGGGAACAGTCACAATCGGTAAGACCGATGTCACGAGCCTGCCGCCGTCGAAGCGCGGTATCGCGATGGTGTTCCAGTCCTATGCCCTGTATCCGCATATGACTGTCTATGAAAACATGAGCTTCGGGATGAAAATTGCCGGAGCCCCTGCGGAGGAAATTGACCAGGCGGTGCGCGCTGCTGCCGATACCCTCGGCCTGACCGCGCTGCTTGATCGTAAACCGAAAGAGCTTTCCGGTGGACAGCGCCAGCGTACAGCCATTGGCAGAGCGACAGTTAGGCGCCCGAGAATATTCCTGTTTGATGAACCGCTTTCAAACCTGGATGCATCCCTTCGTGTGAAGATGCGTCAAGAATTTGCACGACTGCATGATACACTTGAGACAACCATGATCTATGTCACTCATGACCAGGTAGAGGCCATGACACTGGCGGATAGCATCGTGGTTCTCAGGGATGGTCTTGTTGAACAGACGGGTACGCCACAAGAACTCTACAAATATCCTGCCAACCGCTTTATTGCGGGCTTCATCGGATCGCCGGCCATGAACTTCCTGGCCGGGTCCGTGGTCGAAAGCCGCCCGGATAAAACAATTGTCCGGCTTGAAAGCGGAACGACGATCCAAGTGAATACCGGTTCCGGAGAGCTGTCTCCGGATTCTCCAGTTACGCTTGGCATTCGTCCGGAGCATCTGGCAACGGGAGGAGATCACAACCTCGTTGAGACAGAGGTCACGCTTGTAGAGCCACTGGGCAGCCATTCCTATGTCTATCTGGAAACGCCAGATGCCGATGAACCGCTGATCTTTCGTGGTTCCGGCGATTTCTGTGGCGCGAGGGGAGACAGGCTGACTGTGTGTATTGCGGCAGACAACTGCCATCTTTTCGGGAAAGACGGCAAGGGGCTTCGGCAAAAATCTTCCGGAAACATCACGGCAAGTTAGGGAGATCACTGATGACCGTTTACAAGAGAAGCATGTTGACGTTTTTGGCTGCTCTGGTCCTGCTGGTGTTGCCTGTGACACCAGCGCTATCGGCATCCGACATGCCGGCAAAGGATGTATGGCGTGTGTCCGCGTCCTCGATCCAGAGCGATGAATTCAAACCGGGTTACCTGGCTGATGGTGACACCGGGACCCGCTGGTCCAGTCAGGCAAAAGATAAGGAATGGTCTCTCGTTGATTTGGGAAAGGTGGTTGAGATTACGGGATTTACCCTGCACTGGGAGCGCGCGTATCCGAGCAAATACAGCCTCCTGATTTCTACCGACGCCCGGGAATGGAATACAGTTTATGAAAACGACGACAGTGACGGGCAGATGGATGATATTTATATCCGGCCTGTTTCCGGGCGATATATTCGGCTGGAGACAATGGCGAGAGCAACTGGCTGGGGGCATTCCCTCTGGGAATTTGACGTCAAGGGGACTGATGACCTTGTGGAGATCACCGTGGTCTCCGGTGGTGGCGATGATGCTCCGGCCATGATGGATGGTCGTAGGGATACCGCTTGGAAAAGCGGGGCTGTTGACCGTGCAGAATTGCTTCTGGACCTGCGCAAGTCCAGGACTATTTCCGGATTGCGCATCGACTGGGACCAGCAGTATGCCGGTTCGGTGGACATGGCGATTTCGCCGGATGGAAAGGCATGGAAACAGGTCTCCCACATCTCCGTCTCGGAAGCACAGGGACAAACCGATTTTCTTCCGCAT
>JAOTTP010000083.1 GCA_029864405.1 Nitrospirota bacterium | reverse complement strand
CCCGATTTTGGCGACAGATGGAAAGTTAGTGGGTATTGTGAGCGAGTTTGACCTGCTGAAGGTCATTGCGGAGGGTAAGGAGCTGGCTAAGGTTACGGCAGGGGAGATTATGATCAAAGATCCTATCACCGTATTCCGAAATACGCCGGCTATGGAGATCATTAACTTGCTGCAAGAAAGACACTTCATCCGGACACCGGTTGTCGATGCCGACGGCAAGCTGGCAGGTGTCGTATCTCGCAGAGACCTCATCCAGGGCTATTTGAGGGCGACCAAGTCGGTAAGGGGGTTTTGAGTGAAGAAGGAGGAACCTCAAACACCTTCTCGGTTGGGTCGGTCTCAAGAAGGTAAAAATGGGGCAGCATCCTTTGGTTCTCATAGTCTGGTCAATCGAGAATGGTGTTTTTGTGTTCTGCTTCGAAACCCTGATTCGTCTGTTGGCCATGGTAGAATGGATTTATGAAACTGAGAGATCTTCTAGGGTGTGTGGTGCTGGGTCTTGGGTTGATGGGAGGATGCGTGTCCTCGCCCATGGAGATACCGGAAACCCTGCAGAGTCAGGTTGATCCCACTCTCACGTTTTTGCAACTCCTTCAAGGTGCTGAATCCTATCAAGGGAAGATGCTCGTGCTGGGAGGGGAGGTCCTTTCAGCCAAGCGCCTTGTCGACGGAACCCGGTTGGAGGTGTTGCAATTACCCTTGGACGATTCCCGACGGCCCGTGAGCACTCGCACCGACTCCCAAGGCCGGTTTCTTGCCATGGAGAAAGCCTTTCTTGATCCCGCCATGTTTCCCCCGAATACACAGGTGACCATTGTGGGAGAAGTGACGGGGACGATCGCCGCGAAGCTTGATGAAATGGACTATCAGTATCCCACGGTCGTGATCAAACACCTGCATGTGTGGAAAGAACCGACCCTGGCTCAGGAAAGTAACTCTGGCCCCTGGTACAGTATCTTTGGTGGCGGCAGCACCGGCGGCCGGGTTGGCGGCGGTGTCGGCATTGGCATCGGCTTTTAGTGTCGATATTCCGTTCTTCTCCTGTTTCCTTCCTTCCCTTTCTCCTGCAACGACTAGCGTAGGTTATCCATGGAGAGTGGTGTGCCGTTATTTCAGGCCATGCTTGGGACTAGGCATTTTTTGAAGTCCGTTCTGGATGGGTGGTTTGGTGCGTTATGAAGGGGTCGGAGAGGACTGCCTTAATTCATCTTGAAGGGCTGCTTGTACCCGGTCGAATTCAGATTGAAGTGCCACGAAGACGGCTTGAGCATTTTCAAGATTTTTGGTTTGTCCCATCTGCTCAAGTTGGAAGGCTAATTCGGCAAGTGGCTTGGCGCCAATGGTTCGTGAGCAACCTTTGAACGCATGCGCCACCTTGCTGAGGGAATCACTCTTGTTTTCCTGTATCGCCAGATTGATCCCATCCATGTGTGTAACGGAATCTTGACAAAATTGGTCGATGACGGAAATGAAAAATGTGGGATCCTCATCTCCTCCCAATCGGCGTAGGTCCGCGAGAGTCGCCGTATCCAAGGGTGGCGAAGGGTCTGGTGCGGATGTTCGGGATTGGAGTGAAGCCTCTCGATTTTCTGGTTGATGAGATCCCGCTTCACCCTCCTGGTGTATCATTGAAGAAGGTTGGGTGAGCCATTTCCCCAAGACACGTGTCAGATCTTCTAATTTCACCGGTTTGGACAAAAAGTCATTCATGCCGGCTTCCAAACATTTTTCCCGATCACCAGCCATGGCGGTGGCCGTCATGGCAATGATGGGCAGGGGTGGGGTGGAACGTTCACGTTTCCGTATTTCTCTGGTTGCCTCAAATCCGTCCATCTCCGGCATCTGACAATCCATGAGGACACCGGCATAGGCGATCCGTGTGATGGCTTCAACCGCTTCACGTCCATTCGCTGCAATATCCACCTGATATCCGAGTGTTTTCAGCATGCGAACGCCGACTTTTTGGTTGACGAGATTATCATCGGCCAGGAGGAGTCGCTGCCCTGAGCCTTTGCTCATTTCCCTCGTGGGCGCTGGACTGGTGGGGGGCGAAGGGGCCACCTCAGACCTTCTCATGACATTTACCAGACATTGGTGCAATTGATTGTATCGAACCGGTTTGTTGACAAAGGCCGCAAAGTTCCTTTGATGGAGTATGTGGGTATTATTGACCAGGTTGACCAAAGGATTAAGCAAGATCAGACGAATCGAGGCCAATTCCGGATCGGATTTGATGGCCTTGGCCAGTTCGAGACCATCCATGCCAGGCATGTTCATATCGACAAGGGCTACGTGACAGGGTTCTCCCTTCATAGCGCTTTCCCGGAATGCGGCCAAGGCCTTGTCGCCATTCTCCGCTTGGACACTTTGCATGCCCCAATAGCTTGTATATTTGTGGAGTAGCATTCGATTTGTGGCGTTATCATCGATGAGACCAATCCGAATGCCCTCAAGCCCGCTAGGCAAGGTTTCATTGAGGAGGAGGGTCGTCGGTTGGGTGCTTAACCGGGTGGTGAACCAGAAGCAACTCCCTTGGCCCAATTCGCTGCGGACTCCGATGGTTCCTCCCATGAGTTCAGCCAGCTTTTTGGATATGGAGAGACCTAACCCTGTTCCTCCGTATTTCCGAGTTGTGGAGCTGTCTTCTTGGCTAAAGGCCTGAAACAGTCGCCCCCGGCCTTCCGGGGTTAACCCAATACCGGTGTCGGTGATCATGAATCGTAAGAGGACCTGCCCGGCGGTTTCCTCTTCTGGTAAAACCTGAACCACGATTTCACCCTTTGCGGTGAACTTAATCGCATTGCCAATGAGGTTCATCAAGATCTGGCGGAGCCTGACGGGATCACCTTGGACGGTGGTGGGAATTTCGGGATTGATCAGGCCAAGCAATTCTAACCCCTTTTCCTGAGCCTTAAAGCCTAACAGATCGACGACGGCCTCCACCGTCTCTCGAAAGTCAAAGTCGATCGTTTCGAGTGTCAACTTTCCGGCTTCAATTTTTGAGAAGTCGAGAATGTCATTAATGATGGTGAGGAGCGCATCACCTGAATCCTTGATCGTGAGCATGCAGTCTTGCTGGTCCTCGCTGAGATGCGTGCCGAGCAAAATATCCGACATGCCGATGATGCCATTCATCGGCGTTCGGATTTCATGACTCATCGTGGCCAGAAAGTCGGCTTTCGTTTGAGTCGCGGCCTCGGCTTCAGCTTTGGCGTGAATCAAGACGGCTTCTCCTCGTTTGCGTTCCACCACACGGCCAAGTTGTGCTCCGACATACCCCATGACTTCTAATAATTTGGCATCAGGTTCCATCGCCTCCGTCAAGAAAAATTCCAAGACCCCCACTACCTGTTTTCCAATTAACACTGGAAACCCAAACCCAGCTCTCACATCAATATCTTTTGCCTGTTGGGCTCTTGGGAAATTGGGATCTTGTGTCACATCCCGAATCCAACCCGGCTTTCCACTGGCCAACACCCGACCGGGAAGGCCCTCGCCGATTTGAAAATCGGTTTGTTCGGTAATGGAACGAAAGGTCTCAAAGCGTTCCGGGTGTTCCAGGTGCCAAATGGCGGTGGGAATGAGTGTGTGGTTTGTATCTTCAGATAGGAGGTACAAGTGTCCGACAGGCCATCCGGTTTCCTGACAGATCAAATTCATGCTGACTTGCATGGCGTCTTCGATCGTCGAGGATTCGTTTGTGGTCTTTGCGATCTCCTGAAAGAGGGTATCCAGTCTGGCCCCATAGGCCAGGGCGGCATCGACCTCTTGTCGTCGTTGTTGCTCCGTATTGATCGTGTCTAATACCCGGTTATACTCTTCCGCGATTTGACCGGCTTCGGTATGAGGTTCTGAGGGGACATGATGGGAAAAGTCATGGCGATTTCGTTGTTCTTCCATTTGGCCAAGCAGATCTAGAAGGGCGGTGCTGGCTCCATGCGCCGCCATGTTGAGACCGATTCGTTCCTCCTCGGCTGTGACACGCAGGGGAATCCATCGATTGGTGAGCCAGAGGAGGGTGAAGCCCATACCAAAGGACCAGGTGAAGCAGACGCTGCTTCCGAGTATTTGAATGCCCAATTGTTCCCATACGTTGAGCCCTGTCCCCCAGGATTCCGGAGCACTCAACAGGGGAAAGGCGATGGTGCCCCACACCCCTGCGCAGGCATGGACGGGCACGACGCCAATCGCGTCGTCAATTTGGAAACGCTCTAGAAGGATGGTTGCGCCGACACAGATAAACCCGGCTCCGGCGCCGATGAGGATCGTGCCTTCAGGCGACATGATATTGGCGGAAGCGGTAATGCTGACCAGCCCTGCCAGGGCACCGTTAAGGGCATGACCGACATCTGGCCGTTTTAGGTAATACCAACTTAATCCAAGGGCAGCCAAGGTACCGGTGGCTCCGGCAAGGGTCGTATTCACCAGAATTTGTGGGACTTTCTGGGTAAACTCGAGATTACTCCCCCCGTTAAAACCGTACCAGCCGAACCACAACAGCAAGACTCCGAACGTGGCTAATGGAATGTTCTGGCCTTGGATAGGCACGGCTTTGCCGAAAAAGCGACCATGGCGGGGTCCGATGACGATGATGGCCGCCAACGCCACCCAACCTCCCGTCGAATGGACGACGGTTGAGCCGGCAAAGTCAAGAAATCCGAGTTGGTTCAACCATCCGGTGTCCTCCCCTGTGGCTAATCCTCCCCACATCCAATGGCCAAGAATGGGATAGATCAGAAGAGACACGATGAGGCTGGTGACCAAATACCCCGTAAACCGCATGCGCTCGGCAACGGCACCTGAGACGAGCGTCGTGGCGGTCCCACAAAATACCATCTGAAAGAAAAAGAAGGCCCACAGCCATCCTTGTTCGCGGGCATCAAAGAGAAACCCCTCCGTGCCGATCAGGCCGGCTGCCGTTGGTCCAAACATGAAGGCAAATCCTGCCACCCAAAAAGCGAGTGATGAGGTACAAAAATCAACCAGGTTTTTAATTGCGACGTTGATGCTATTTTTTGCTCGAACAAGGCCGCTTTCCAAGCACGTGAATCCTCCCTGCATGAGCATGACGAAGGCCGCGCAGATCAGCATCCACAACATATCTATGTTTGAAGAATTGCCAGACATGAGATTGGCTAACCCATCAAGGGAGTAATCCGGTGAGGATGGTGAGAAAAGATGTGCAGTGGGCGATGGTATGGCTTCATAAAAACAGCGCATGATACCCCCCAGCTTGCTGGAGGGAGTTTCACTTTTATGAAAAAGTCATGCCTAGGCCCTCTGAAAGGTTGACTTTCATTTTTTTCGGCATTTAATTGTTTGAAATTAAGGAGTTTCCCTGAAATCCTCAGTTCAATTGAGTGAAAATTGTTCATTTACTCAAAGAGGGTGAGACTCCTATACTTTGGCTTGATAGAAAACTCTTGAGGAGTCAGAAGGGTAGGTAGGTCAGGCCATTCCTCCAAAAATGTGATGGGCGAACGGAAAATGACATGAATGACCTCCGAGGATTGGTGATGGGACAGAGGGTTGAGGGTGGTCGAAAAGAAGATTCCAGCCATAGGGTATTCAACACAAGAGGAAGTGCAATTATGAAAAAACTCGGGATGTATGGCATGCTGGTGGGGTTGGTGAATGGGGTGTGGCTGTTGGGCCTTCCGCTGTCTGCATTTTCCACGGTCGGCTGGGAAACGGGGGATATGGTGCTGGATTTCGGGCTCAATCTGGAGTCCGGAGAGAGTACCGTGCTGGTGGATAAGGTTGCAGTCGGAGAACCGTTTTTTGTTGAACTGACCTGGAATCTTAATGCTCAAAATTGTCTTCTTCATATTCAAACATCCACAGGTGGTGATGGTGTACCCACCACCACACCAGTGGTGGATGACGGCCTATTCAACGGAGTTGTTTCTCATGCAGTCTTTCAACAAGTAGACGAATTGGTGGTCACGGCTCAGGAAGGCCAGCGGTGTGAAATTCGCCCGTCTCTAGATGAGTTTTTGGTGGTTGCCCGGGCTCCACGGGCTCCTGTCGCTTCCGAAAAGGGTTGGGCCGACGCTCCGATTGGCGCAGTGGTGGTCCTGTTCCGGGCCACGACATTTTATTTGCCTCATGAGGTCACGATTATGCCGGGCCAAAAGGTGATGTGGATTTATGCCGATGGCGCGCAAGAACCCCACAGTGTCACCAGTGGCGGCTGTCGGGTGAACGATTGCTCTGGTGGTGGAAAACAGTTCAACAGCGGATTGAATGTCAATAAACCCGGGCAGCGGTTCGAGCATGTGTTCAAGCATCCCGGTACATTTCCCTACCATTGCGACCTTCATTTAGGATCTATGCAAGGCACCGTGATCGTCAAAGAAGCTCTCTCGATCCCTTAACCGAACCCTCTTTCCTCTGTGTCCGACCGGGTCGGAGTTGGATGTCGATTCGGATAAGGCCGAAGAGGGATTCTCGTCCCCACGCGAGTGACGCAAAAACCTTTGCCGGATGTGAGTTGGAAGGGCTCACATCACAATTGATTTGTCAAAACCTAGATGTCAGTTGACGGACAACCTCAGATACAATTGCGCATGTGGTCTCAGCCGAAAGCATACCAGTGGTCATCCCCGCAGGTTGGTAGCGGGAGTCCATCCACAAGGAAACGAAGATGGATGCCCGATGAAAGCTGTCGGGCATGACAAATCATTTCTGTCATCCCCGCAGGTTGGTAGCGGGGATCCATCCGAAACGAAAAAGCAAAGATAGATGCCCGATTACAAACGTCGGGCATGACAAAGGGGGGATAGATTCCCGATACACAATGTCGGGAATGACGAGGAAGAGAGATCCTGTTTTGCGGAAAGGCTTCCATTTCCACCACGCAACCTGTTCACCAATAATTTGACATTGTCTGACAAATGACGCTCAGATTTTTACAATTGATCGTCGTCTGCTTGAACATGATTGGGTAGATGTTTTCCCGTTCCTGCCACATTGAGGCCACATACATGAATGAGGCAGGTTGTGTATAATTGAAACTTTGACCAGATGCATATCTGGCGCTATCTCAACAAAGGGTTTCGTCAACAGAAAATCGCTGGTGCCTGTTAAACATGTGTCCGTGTCTTAGAAACGTTCGTATACCTCATGAGGTGCTGACTCCAAATGGAATATGTGCTGTTTCGTCAATCCCCAAGGAGAACGCATGGGTTGGGTTAATCGATGATGTTCATTGATCGATCAGTGTCCTGCACCATGATAGGGGGCCAATGTCCGTAGAACCCTTCGGTGTCCTTGAACACCTGAAAGTCCTCTCTCCGAATCATGTCTACTTCCTGGCTTCCAAGGCCTATGTCCTCCGTGGGTATGAGTATTATGCCCAAGGAAGACTCGAGTCGTATAGTTGGGACCGGACGCAGACCACCTTGATGGCTACGGTGCGAGGGGCGACGCAGTATGTCGTTCGATTTGGTGTTCACAACGGGCAGCTGAACTATTCCTGCACCTGTCCGGTGTGGACGCCGGAGTCGCACTGCAAGCATGTCATTTGCGCGCTGTTGACCACAGTCAATCTGTTGATTCCCGATACCTTCCGCATGCCCTCATCCAATCCCACTCAACGAGCCCTGCTTATGCGGCAACTTATGGCAGGGGCCGGGAGCACTGTGGCCTCAGAGCCGTCCACCCCGGCCGTTCCTCCACGGTTCGAGATCACTCTCCGTAACCGTCATGGCGTGTCATCCATTGGCATTACCAATCATGGGAACATTTGCCAATCCTTTGCGGGAATGCCAACCGAGTTAGCCGTATTACTTCGGGCCACTCAGGATCCCGCATGGTCCGTCCAGGAAGGGCTGCGGGATTTCCTCAAACATCACGGCCAGAATCATGCCTTGTTCTTTGAGCATGCGGACGGGCGATTTCCTCTGGAATGGGCACCGGATTCGATGTATACCACGAAGACGGAACTGGATATCCTCGGGTCGCACGTCTCGATTGCCGCCTGTTGCTTGCGCTTTGGAGAGGTGCAACGGAATACATACGCCTGTATGGGATTTGCGGCTGATTTGAATGCCAAAAAACTTGCGCCACTTGAACATGAAGGTGGATGGGCTGTGTACGATCTGTTGTATGAAAACAGTCAACGGGAACAGGTCATTGAGCCTGATGATCCTCTCAGCCGACCGTTGGCCTTGCCGTCGACACCGCACCATCGCGATGGTTGGCTCTCATCGGAACGCCCAATGGGAACGGCGAGACCGACCTTTTCCATTCCGGCAGAGCAATTTATTGCCATACAATTCGATATTCCCCTTCACGAACAAGACCGAATCCTGCGGTCGGTGTTGCTCAAGCGTGCCGGTCAAGAAGTCTCACTCATCGATCACGGTCATTCCGGAGAGGAACCCACCTACCAGTACCGTCTCACATTCATCCCGGAGACCATTCCGATGGATGCCTCGGTGTTGGATCTGAGGACAGGGGTCCTACGCGCGGAATGTTGGCTTGGGGAAAGCCAGGGGCGGCCCAGTGTCCCCATTTTCAGGATGTTTCCATTTTTGGAACGTGCCAAAACCGTCTCCAGTGGGTTGAAGGCGAAGAAGCGCCGCGCACTCCTCTATGACACCTTTTTCCAATTAATCGGTCACCATAAGCCATCGGATGCCAGGAAACTTGTGAAGGCCTGTATCGCCCAGGAGGAATTCCGCCCATTCAAACTCAAGGCGGAGGCCGAACAGATTCTTCAGCGTTTTTCCACGCCAGCGCTGGAGCCCAGTGTGCGGTTAGTGGTTCACGACGGG